>NZ_JACJPZ010000099.1:0-6138 GCF_014696335.1 Dolichospermum sp. FACHB-1250 | reverse complement strand
TTCCTCAATATGGGCTGCAACTATTTTTTCTCGGAGATCCACTGAATATGCTTTCATGACAGTATTATCTTTATTATTACTAACTGTACCTCATAACTTCGGAAACTGCTGTATTTTATTTTATGTTTTATGACTTACGCAAAATATCTCTAAAACCTTCGGTTGTCAATTGCCCGTTACCATTATTTATTTAAATTCCTGTGGTTGAACAACAAAATCAAGAACCAGAAATTCCTTACTTAACACGCACCCAAGTTTTAGTAGCAATGGGTGTAACAGCGATTATTCTTTGGATAGTTGCTAAGTTATGGTTACATTGGAGCAATATCATCCTCTTCAAATGGCACTGGCACGAACAAGACTTATTATTAGGAATCGGTTTAGGTCTAATCATTACCATATTAAGTAGTTTAGCTTATCGCTTTCTCCCTAATTACCGTAAAAGTGCGGATTATTATCTAGAAATGGTTCTCAAACCTCTAGCAATGCCCGATTTAATCTGGCTAGGATTATTACCAGGTTTAAGTGAAGAATTATTATTTCGAGGTGTAATGTTACCAGCTTTGGGCGCGGATCATCTAGCTGTAATAGTATCTAGTCTTTGTTTTGGAGTCTTACACCTTAGTGGTCCTCAACAATGGCCTTATGTAATTTGGGCGACTCTCATTGGTGTAATTTTAGGTTATAGTGCTTTACTGAGTGGTAACTTGTTATTACCAATAGTTGCTCATATTGTGACAAATCTACTTTCTAGCTATTTATGGAAAATTAAAAATCCTTAGATACAAATGTCGGGATTTTTTTATTTTTTAATCTTTAAACGAAAGATCCCACCAATAATACTGAAGCAGCTTATTGGTGGAACTTACGGTAGTTTAGTTAAGAGTTGTTCTCAAAGTAAAAACAAGTAAAAATCTGGTCTTTTCTTAAAAATCATCAAGAAACTGACCAATACGACTGATTACAGGGTCTACCTCTTGAGGTTCAGGTTCAGGTTCATTATGTTCAGGTTCAGATTCAGGTTGAGGAGGAATATAAGTAGGTGGTTGCTGACTCAGAATGGTTGTTAACTTTGCAACTTGTTGAGTAAGTTGCAACATTTGACTTTCTATGGCATCCAAACGACGAGACTCCTTAACAAAAAAACGTTCCTCAAAACTAGCTATTTGCAATTGCATCTCACTGATTTTCTGTTCAATCGTGGTTATATTTGCTGTTTTAGAAGCTGGTTGTACAGATTCCGGTAAGAAAACTTTCCATAGGGCCTCTTTACATAGGTCACTGAAAGTTTTCTCTGGTTGCGCCTCTAAGTAGTTTTCCACCTGCGCTAACAAGCTCTCATCAGCAATTTCTGGATTGAACGTAACGGATTTAACTACCTTTTTTGACCATTGGAACATTAGTTTTATTATTTAGTAGGGCGAACAGCAGCGGATGCTTGCACTTCTCCGTAAATATATTGACCCAAAGCATTAGCTTGTCGAGAAGGTGCAGCCAAGTAAGCATTGATTTTAGCCTCTTTGAGTAGACGTTGGACATCTTCCCAGAAAAACTCTCCACCGCCACCTGTAATAATTACATCTGTGACCCGTTCTGGTAGCCAAGCTAACACACGAGCGCAAATTTCTCGTGAAAACTGCTCTATCAGGTTAGGGAGAAAATCATCTAGATTAGTAGGTTTACTAGCACCTTGAGGACGGTAAAAGCGATTGCCCTTGGATTTATTAACCGCAGAAATCAATGCTAAAGATTGACTATCAGCATTTTCTATTTCCGCAGCTACCAATTCATAAAACTTGCTCATCCCAAAGTCTTCACTCTTAGAAGCCCCTCTAGCAAACCGGAAATTGTCCACCATGAGCATATCAATGGTTTGGTGGCCAATATCTACAATCCCCACTGACATTTTCGTAAAATCGGGAACTCCTGTTCCTTTATTAGGTTGAGTTTCTGACCACAGCAAACTACCATATCCTTCAGGCATAATCCAGACTTTGCTAATCTTCAAAGATAAAGATTCACCTCGGAAATTCAATACATGAGGTCCTTCTACCAAACTAGTTAACTGTGCCTTTTCTTTTTCAAATTGTTCCAAAGACAAGAAGGGTAGACCCAGAACCACAGAAATTTCATCTTTAAGCTTAAAGTAGCCGGCACAGGACAAGACTTTGATCAGTGCGTCCTCAACCTTAGATTGGCCTACGCCAAGATTTGCGCCAAAATCTGCGGCTAATTGCCCTACAGCATAGCCACTACCTTGATACTCTAACCACAAATCCATCAGTGGGTCAGTTGCCTTAGCCTCAAACACACCGCCACGAATTTCAGCAACACTCATCTGCTTCACATTAGCAGGAATGAAGGCTACACTGCCCGGTTCACGGCTGACACAAGTCTTTGTGGAGGTTCTGCCTAAATCAACGCTGAGAATGGTTTTACCCCCAACATTAGTTGGCTTTAAAGAATTCATTGGTGTGGCTGCCGCTGGGCGGTTCATGGGAATGGCAGCGGCATTTATGGGATTAGCTGCGGAGGGTTGGTCTGTCATGAAAGCTCCTCTGTAAAAAGTTATCATGCTCATCTTACAAAAAGGTGAGCTACAAAAAATTTTAGATTGGGTTAAGTGTAACTAGAAATACGTCTAAATTGATAATGGGCAATGGTCAATTTTCGATGATTTAGCATTTTTTATGGCATTTATAACCAGATGTCAAGCTTTTATTCCCGATTTGCTGTTTTTACGCTTGTATTGAGTTGCCAAGAAATAAACAGTATAGTAGTCCTTTTAATTTCTAAAATTACCCGCAGAAGATTGTTTACATAACTCCGCTTTTGTGAGAGTGGGAGAAAAAACCGTTAATTCCCCCACTGCTAGTTGGGGCTAAATGGTTGATTTGACATACCTCCTCGTCTTTTTATGAGCGAGGATTCCTTGACACTTCACTGACCGGTGCTACCGAAAAGTAGTCTGATCCGGTCTGGAGTGTCCGTTTATAGTCTCCCAATGCCCTGTGGCGACTATACCTAGTTTACTATAAAGCCGTCCTAGAAGGACGGGGCTTGTATCCGATTTTTTTCGGTCAAAGATTGGACTCTCGATTCTGAAGACCATTCTAATGGATTCCAGACTCTTTCCTCTAAAGCCATTTGCTCAATTAAACTAGCCAATCGCAGAGCTTTGAGAGCTTGTTCACCACCAACAGAAGGTTGATTGCCACCACGGACACAGTTGATAAAATGCTCTAACTCCGCACTCAGAGGCTGAATATTAGTGGTATAAACCTTTTCGATTAAACCATCTTGTCTATATAGGACTTTTTGCTGATCGATCAGGGGGTTGACAGGGGTTTGCCTATGTACCAAAATTTCATTATTGAGAAAATCTGCTTCTGTAAATGAATTTTTACAATGGGCCACCAGACGGCGAATTTTTCGGTGGGTAACCTTGCTGGCTGTAAGAGTGGCAACAACTCCATTGGCAAAGCCCAAGGTCGCGGTTACATAATCTAAATAACCTGAGTCTAAGGAACGAGTTCCACTAGCCGTTAATTTCACCACTGGTGATGCGGCTAATTCTAGCAGTAAATCAATGTCATGGATCATTAAATCCAGCACTACGGAAACATCACTCCCCCGCGCTGAGTAAGGACTCATGCGGTGCGATTCTAAAGCCAAAACTTCCTCGGTTTTGAGGACTTGACTTAGTTCTCTAAATGCGGGATTAAATCGCTCAATGTGACCAACTTGTAAAATACACTGAGATTCGGCAGCAGCATTCACTAGAGACTCGGCCTCAGAAATACTAGCCGCTATTGGTTTCTCAATTAAAACATGAATTCCCGCTAATAAACAGTTGATGCCCACGGGATAATGTAGCCTTGTAGGTACTGCAACACAAATTGCGTCTACATGGGGTAATAGGTCGCAGTAATTTTCAAAAAAACGAGCTTTGTATTTACTGGCCGTTTCTAACCCACGTTCAACGTTAATATCGGAAACCCCTACTAGTTCCACATCTTTCATGGAACTGAGAACGCGGGTATGATGTTGTCCCATGTTACCAACCCCAATCACACCTATACGGATATGATGCGGCTGGCTGCGCTGTGAATATAGATTTGGTTCTGACACTGATCTGCTATTTTGCACTATTGTTCTCTCCTCAACCACCAAATTTAGAGACTCTAAGGTTTTTAACCTTTATCTTTATACTTAAATGCCCGGTTTTATTTGTCTTTAACCATCCAGATGGTAACATAGTGATTGTCTTTATGAAGAATTTTAAAGTTTAGGTTCAGTTCCCGTCATCTGGATTGTATTTTAGGTCAATGGTTATTAATTTCCCGGTTTTATTCATCTCCTCAAAAAATTATGTGTTTTTTTGTTGACTTGATAAATTCCCTAATTTCTCAGTGAAAATTCTCGGATATGCCGTTAATCAATTAACTAATCAAATAAATGTCTGCTCTTGATCACAGTAATTTTATTTTTCTTTTGTAAGTATCTTAACTTATAAATAAGTAGTGGAAATTTAGATTATAATTTGCTGGAGGGTCTATAAAATTTCTGTTCTCCTACCGGGGAATTTTTGTACATATTTAATTTTTTGATTGCATTTTATTGATTTTCTGATTTTTTGAATGGAATTTGTGAAGGAATGGGTAATTGATCAAATTCTCCTCTATTTTCCCTACTTCTTGTTCTCCCCATTGCTGATTTTGATATGAAAGCTGTAATTCTATTATCCGGTGGCTTAGATTCTTCGACGGTTCTTTACCAAGCAAAGGCGGATGGTTGTCAATGCTATGCTATTTCTTTTGATTACCAACAACGACATCGAAAAGAATTAAATTCTGCTTTAATGCTTGCTAATACAGTCGGTGTAATTGAACATCAAGTAGTTAATTTTGATTTACGGCAATGGGGTGGTTCTGCACTGACAGATGATAAGATTAATTTACCTCAAGAGCGATCGCTGGCTGAAATGGCTGATCATATCCCTACCACCTATGTTCCTGCCCGGAATACGATCTTTTTAAGTTTTGCTTTGGGTTATGCCGAAGCGATCGCAGCGGAACGAGTATATATTGGGGTTAATGCCCTAGATTACTCTGGCTACCCAGACTGTCGTCCTGATTATATCCAAGCTATCCAGGAAGTTTTTCGCTTAGGAACAAAACAAGGACGTTCTGGAAAACCAATTAAAATTATCGCCCCGTTAATTGACTTAAAAAAAACAGAAATCATCCAACTTGGTAATCAATTGGGAGTGCCTTGGCATCTTACTTGGTCTTGCTATGCTGGTAATGATATTGCCTGTGGTGTCTGTGATTCCTGTCAATTGCGGTTAGCGGCTTTTGCTGAATTGGGGTTAAAAGATCCTGTTCTCTATGCTGGTGGTTAGGGAATAAACGGCTTCCGCTCCGCAATTCAGATTTTATACAAAGATGTTTATAATTTGATTTAATCATTGTTGAAAAGGGGTAATTCATCAATTACCCCAGCAGAATTAGGTAGTATTTAAGCAAATAGGAAATCACCTGCAAACAGGTTTAAATTCCCATTTGTCTGATAGCGAAGCGTGGCGTTAGCCATATCAGGATGTCCAGTATGAAAGGATTTACAGGATGAGGAGGGGATTTTATGATTATGTCAATGATTTAAAATGGTGCGTTACTCTTAAATAATTTAATATAGTTCTTCCTTATCAATATCAGGATAACATATTTAAAATCCTTTGTCAATACCTGAAAATTAAATTTTTCGCGGTTTTTTGGCGTTAATTGTTGCTTTGTGGGGTGATGTCAGAATCAGGATATCCAGGATGAAAGGATGTACAGGATGAAGATGGGGATTTTCTGATGATGTCAATGATTTAAAATGGTGCGTTATGCTATTATATGGCGAACTGCTTGCAGCAGCGCTTCGCTATCGCTATGCTACACATAAAGTCTTTACCTCAAGTACAGATATTATATTGCGGGGTGCGGGGTTATCTTCTTCATCCTCTTCTTCATACTCCCCACTCTCTAACTCTGTACTCCGCACTCCTTAATATAGCTCTTCCTTATCAAGATAAGGATAACATATTTCAAATCCTTTGTCAACACCTGAAAAGCAAATTTTTCGCGGTTTTTT
>NZ_JACJPZ010000098.1:0-6234 GCF_014696335.1 Dolichospermum sp. FACHB-1250 | reverse complement strand
CTCTCATTTCTTGCTTTCTGAATAATAAATTTTTTAATCATCTTGAATTCGGACTCCTTAGGAAACTTTACTTTCTCACACCACCCCCCTTTTAATGATATGTATTCTCATTAAGCTTATTTCTCTTTAATTGATCGTTAGTTATTATGTACTACTATCTCTGCTTTTTTGATCTGTGACAGTTCAGGGTGCGGAATGTGGGATATAATAGGGTAAGTTTAGGTTGAGTGAGGTACATTTTGTGCAGGCAAGATGCCTGCACCACAGGAGTTTTATTTTATTATTAATATCTGTACTTGAGGTGAAGACTTTGGGTGTAGCACAGCGATAGCGAAGCGCTGCTGCAAGCAGTTCGCTATATAATAGGGTAAGTTTAGGTTGAGTGAGGTACATTTTGTGCAGGCAAGATGCCTGCACCACAAGATTTTTATCATTAATATCATAAGATCGGAAACTGCTGTAAAATCCCTATCTTCATCCTGTACATCCTTTCATCCTGGATATCCTGATTCTGACATTACCCCACAAAGCAACAATTAACGCAAAAAAACCGCGAAAAATTTGTTTTTTAGGTGTTGACAAAGGATTTTAAATATGTTATCATAATATTGATAAGGAAGAACTATCATCCTTACTATTCCCTACCCTCAATAGATGTTGTGGAGCGGGCAAGATGCCCGCTAAAATCATAGAAATTAAATGCAGTACAGCTTAATGATTCATGAAAGGATCTATACTGCCAATTTCAAATTCACAGGCTCTAGAAATGGTTTCTGGGGGTAATTCATCAAAACTAATTAATGATAAATGATTGGGATTATTGATTAATTCCTGCGCTAATAAATAACCGGTAATTGTCCAAGTTTGATATTTTCTCGCTTGTTTACCAATTAATCTCCCTTTTTTACCATCATAATATTCTGGCCATTCATCTTCACTGAGTCGAGATTTAGCAATTTCAATGGCTTTTTGTGCTAATTCTGGTTTTTTGGTTTTTACCGCTGCTGCTGCTAACATCCACATTAAAACAGGCCAACTTCCGGCATTATGATATGACCAGGGAATATTTTTTGGATCACACCCCGTTACTACTCGATATTCTTCACCTTGTAAAGCAGGATAACAGATTTTAATAGGCATATCTCCTACTAAATCCTCCCATCTTTTTTCAATCAAATTCATAATTGCTTCAGACTGTTCTTCTGTAGAAAGATCAGAAATTACAGCCATTAAGTTTCCGAGGGTGAAAAAACGAGTATCCATTTGTGATGGTCCAACATTTCCCGCAAAATAACCCCCTTTTCTGGGTAGCCATTTATCTAAATCATAATAGGGTAAAGAATCTGCATAAATATTGAAAAGATTAACCGCAGCTTTACCGTATTCTTCTCCTTTAAACCGATAAATTGCATTCAAACGATGAATATCTATCCAATAATGCTGACGAAGATGACCACATAATAAAGGTAAACGGTTATCAATGGCTTCAATAATATCTTGATTACCTTGGCAAATTAGCAGTTCTCGCGCTGCACGTAAAGCCGCAAAAAACAGAACTTGAATTTCTAAAGGATGTCCATAAATACCCATACGTCTATCTATCATACACGCGCCGTCGGGAACTAATAGAGTTGGGTACATATCAAAACGATTAGCCAAACAGATATCCATAATTAACCTAATTCCTGTTTGGAATTGAGGTTGATAAGCTAAAGATGAATCATTGGTAGCGACTACATAAGCCCGCAATAAAATCAACCACCATAAACAAGAATCAACTGGTGTCACTCTAGCAATAGCGTGTTCACCAAAATCAGCTTCTAAAAATTCTTCCCCATTGGCAGAAACGACTTTAAAACTGGCTGGAATTAGACCTCTACCGGGTTTATAGGCATCTAATGCTTTTTCTTGAGGCTGTAACTTTAATGTTTCTTCTAGGAAGTTTTTGACAATATCTGTTCTACCTTTAATCAGAAAAATTAACGCCGAAGAAACGAAATCTCGAATAAAACATTGGTCATAATTTAATGCTTCTACGGATGAATCATAAGCGGCTACAGTACCTACAGGCTGACCTTTGTAGTAGAGAATTGAATTCTCTAATACTTGCCATGCTTCATTTTCTATATTTTGACTTGTCTCTAATTTATTTAGTTGCATTTCCAGACTAACTCCATTTAGATAGTAGATTTTTTGGGAGTAGATACACCTTTAATTATTGTTTATGCCATTTTCATCATAACTTTGAAATAGCAAATATCAATCCAGTCAAAATACTAAAACTTAGTCAATGTAAAAACCTAACTGCATAGTATTTAGCAGTTTTCTTAACTTCTGAAAATACACCTCATTCCGTGTATTAGAATCACAGAATTTTAGTATACATACTTGATCAGGAATTTGCTATTGAAATCAAAAAAAATATTATTCCCCTACAACTTAACAATTTATAACGTTTTTTGAAAATATGCAACATAAACAATTCACAAAAATTCAAAAAAACTCAAAAAAATCAGAAAATTCAAAAAATCTAGTTATTAATACTGATAAAGCTATCTTTCTTTGATAGCCTGTGAAAAAATCGAGTTTATAGGGCAGAATTTCCAAATTTCCACTGATTTTATGATCAATTATGTGTCTTATGTGTCTTTAATTGCTGCTGAAACTTTTGATATGCCTGATTAACTGCTTGCATGGCAGTTTTAGCACTAACAGAACTGTTAATATCAGGATGATATAATTTAGCTAATCTCAGATAGGCCAGTTTGACATCTTTGGGGTGAGTTTTCGGTTCTACGCCTAAAATTTCCCACCATTCCCCAATTAATGGTAAATTATCGCTGCTGTCAAGTTGCCAAATCTTGATAGTCCCACCTTGATCACCACTAATCAGCATTGTACCATCTAGACTAAAAACTAGGGGACTAAAACCAGAAATAGTTGCCAATAATGCCCCAGTTTGAAAATTCCAAAGTTTGATAATTCCCTCTTGACTACTACTAGCAACAATTTTACCATCTGGGTGAATAGCAATAATAGCCACAGATAACACAGCTTCCGCTTGTCCAGAAAAAATATAAAGACATTTGCAAGTTTGCAAATTCCATAAATTAACTTGTCTGTCATTACTACCACTCACCAAAGTTTTATTATTAGGATGAATAGCTACACTATTCACTTTAGCTGTGTGTCCTTTGAGAGTTTTTACACATTGCCAATTTCCCATTGTTTGAGAAGCCATAGTTAATATTTTATGGGGTTCATTTTTTGCAGTTTGACTATTTATCTTTGCCTTTAATTTTTCTAACTCATCATCAATTTCTAAGTCCGTAAATTTGCCATGAAGATCATCACCAGATAACTTTAGTAACGCTGCAAGATAATGATAATGATCATGATCATCATCATTTTGTCAAATTTTCTCTTCCATACGTTCAAAAAGCTGCATGGGGGTTTCTTGAAATTCAGAATCATTTAATAATTTAGCCACACCATAAGCAGCAAGTCCTAAAACTGCACCAATTCCCGCTATGGGTACAGTACCAATACCGAATGCTAACCCAACTTTAGGCGCGACAAATCCCATATTACCGATTATATGAGAAATCCCAAAACCACTCATAGCACCAATACCCATGGCACCAAAAGCTACTGTATCCCCTGTTCTCATTCCCTCAAAAGCACCATAAGCAGCAGCGCTAATAACAGCACTCGCAGCCGTTACAGAAGCCGCACCTATTCCCATACCACCCACAGTGGAGGAAATAGTTGCACCTGTTAACGTTCCTGTGGTCATAAATATTGCACCTGGTTGGGATATTGGTTTCATATACCGGAAAATTGCCCTCACTCTCGTGTCGTTTTGTTTTGTGTAAGTCCTGAGATAGTAACTCTACATAAAATATGCCATTTTGATGACGAAATATTAAGGAATATTGTATTTTGTGTGAAAACCCCAGGCTAAGGGGGGAGGCCAGCTAAAAGTCCGTGATAGGATACTTTGGGAAAATATTGATAATTAGGAGAAAACCTTTGACACTACGGGTTGCTGTTGTTGGTTCTGGACCTGCGGGTTCATGCGCTGCTGAAACTTTAGCGAAAGCTGGAATCGAAACATACTTGTTTGAGCGGAAATTAGATAACGCCAAACCTTGTGGGGGTGCTATTCCCCTCTGTATGGTGAATGAGTTTGATTTACCTCCAGAAATTATTGACCGTCGGGTACGGAAAATGAAAATGATTTCTCCCTCTAATCGTGAGGTTGATATCAATTTGATAAATGAAGACGAATATATAGGAATGTGCCGCCGAGAAGTGCTAGATGGTTTCTTGCGAAACCGGGCGGCCAAATTAGGGGCGAATTTAATTAACGCCACTGTTCATAAGGTTGATATTCCTGGGAACAATACTGACCCCTATACCATCCATTATGTTGACCATACAGGAGACGGGTCCGAGGGCGTGACTAAAAGCCTCAAGGTGGATTTAATCGTTGGTGCGGACGGCGCAAATTCCCGCATTGCTAAGGATATGGGTGCTGGAGATTATAATTATGCGATCGCTTTCCAAGAACGCATTCGTCTTCCCCAAGATAAAATGGCCTATTATAATGACCTGGCGGAAATGTACGTTGGTGACGATGTTTCTACCGACTTCTACGCTTGGGTATTTCCCAAATATGATCACGTAGCGGTAGGTACTGGCACAATGCAAGTTAACAAAGCCAGTATTAAACAATTACAAGCAGGTATTCGCGCCCGTGCTTCTGAAAAACTAGCCGGTGGTAAAATTATCAAAGTAGAAGCCCACCCCATACCCGAACATCCCCGTCCCCGTCGCGTTGTGGGACGCATTGCTTTAGTAGGAGACGCTGCTGGTTATGTCACTAAATCCTCCGGTGAAGGTATTTACTTTGCGGCCAAATCTGGGAGAATGTGTGCAGAAACCATTGTCGAAACTTCCAACAATGGAGCGCGGATACCTACAGAACGAGATTTAAAACTTTACCTCAAACGTTGGGATAAGAAATACGGACTCACTTACAAAGTCTTAGACATTCTACAAACCGTCTTCTATCGTTCCGATGCTACCCGGGAAGCATTTGTAGAAATGTGTGATGATATGGACGTACAAAAGCTAACTTTTGACAGTTATCTTTATAAAACTGTAGTTCCTGCTAACCCCTTTACCCAATTAAAAATTACCGCTAAAACCATTGGTAGTTTAATTCGTGGTAACGCCCTTGCACCTTAAATATAAGAAATCAGAAGCCCGAAATTCGTTTCTGGGCTTCTTTTTTTGGGTGAATAAATTACATATTTTTTTTCTCACGCAGAGACGCAAAATGTAAATTACTTAAAATGGTGGGTTACACTGTCGCTAAGTAGGTTGGCGTTAAAAATTGTCGTTATGAGAAGGGAACTCTTAACTCTTAACTGGGAACTCTTAACTCTTAACTGGGCAACTTTACTTTTCGTTACTTGTATCGGTTTTTTTCCGTTCACCTACTTAACACACCTACTTTTAAATTTAAGATAGTTCTTCCTTATCAAGATGAGGATAACATTTTTCAAATCCTTTGTCAATTTTGTCAGAATCAGGATATCCAGGATGCAAGGATGTACAGGATAATGATTTAAAATGGTGCGTTACTATATTATATAGCGAACTGCTTGCAGCAGCGCTTCGCTATCGCTATGCTACACCAAAAGTCTTTAACAACGGTGCGTTACTAGTCGCTAACACACCCTACTATTTGGCTGTTTCCTGTCAACTGTCAACTGTCACCTAATTTCAGATAGTTCTTCCTTATCGAGATAATTCTAACATATTTAAAATCCTTTGTCAACACCTAAAAAACAAATTTTTCGCGGTTTTTTTGCGTCTTGTTTCCTGTCAACTGTCAACTGTCAACTGTCAACTGATTAAAGGATGTACAGGATGAAGATGGGGATTTTCTGATTATGATTAAAGATGGTGCGTTACTATATACTCTGGTAACATTCATGCTTTTACATTTGTCAGAATCAGGATATCCAGGATGAAAGGATGTACAGGATGAAGATGGGGATTTTTTGATGATGTCAATGATTTTAAATGGTGCGTTACTATATTATATAGTTATTATATAGCGAACTGCTTGCAGCAGCGCTTCGCTATCGCTGTGCTACACCCAAAGTCTTCACCTCAAGTACAGATATTAATAATAAAATAAAACTCCTGTGGTGCAGGCAT
>NZ_JACJPZ010000097.1:0-7057 GCF_014696335.1 Dolichospermum sp. FACHB-1250 | reverse complement strand
GACGGGCTAGAAGCCCATCCCACAATAAATATATAACTCTGGTGGGGTGGGCATCCTGCCGTTGACTAGGACGGGCTAGAAGCCCATCCCACAATAAATATATAACTCTGGTGAGGTGGGCATCCTGCTCGCTCATCTTGTTGACTACGACGGGCTAGAAGCCCATTCCACAATAAATATATAACTCTGGTGAGGTGGGCATCCTGCTCGCTCATCTTGTTGACTAGGACGGGCTAGAAGCCCATCCCACAATAAATATATAACTCTTGTGAGGTGGGCCTCCTGCCCGCTCATCTTGTTGACTAGGACGGGCTAGAAGCCCATCCCACAATAAATATATAACTCTTGTGAGGTGGGCCTCCTGCCCGCCCATCATTTAATTATGACTACTAAATCTGATTTTCAAAACAACACAAAAGCAAAGTTTTATCATCATCAGTGCGAGAATTTAACCGCTCAGAATTGAGGAAATCAATTACATATTTTTCATCATCTTCTGGATTATCTGTTTCTCGCAAATATTCCTCCAAAGGTTTAAAAAATGGCGCGTGAGGTTGCCAGTCACTCAAGCGAATTGCTACTTTTTCTAATCCATCAGTAGAAGCACAAATAAACTGTTGTTTACCTGAAATTACCTGTACCTGCATTTCCTCCAGGGCATTGGCTGAAGTGACAAAAGTTGTTTCGTTGAAAAATTCCCCCTTATCTGGTTCAAATAATAATTGATATTCTGCATCTTGGCAACGGACTACCATAAAACCATCGCCAATTTGCATGGCTGCAACCCATTCGGGAGTTGCGATAAAAACTAACAGGGTACAAGCTAAATCACTGACGGAATAACCTTTATGATCTGCTTTTTCATTGAATGCCCTAATAACTTCTTTGACAAACTTAGTAAAGACTTCCTGAGATTCTTCTTGATTCAGTGGTTGAGTAAAACCTTGTTGATCAGGAAGTTTGTTAATATCAGCAAAGCATTTAATTACAGTTTTTACTGCCAATTCAGAACCAAAGTGAGAATATTTAGCACTCCCAGCCCCGTCAGCAACTGCGCCGACAATGACATCATCAAAAATGCGATAATGTCCGCAGTCTTGACAAGGTATTTTTTGCCCCTGATGACTTGTTCCCACCGCAGAACGCGCTATAGCTTTCCAACCCACAATTAATAAATCCTTTATATTTTATTAGACTTTATAACCCCTCTGATAAACCTCTCCAGTATTAAATGTTATTCCTTTTCCCTCTCTTCTTAGGAGAGGGTTAGGGAGAGGTTATTTTAACTTGTAATTTGCCCCCACCCTACCGGTGGTAATGCTACAGCTTCTCCTACTTTGCCACTAGAAACCCGTTTCATGGAGGTGGAAAGCCAAACAAATAAAGCCCGAAAATCTAAGCCATTTAGGGTCACTGGTGGACGTTCGGGAGGGGCAATTTGTCGGAGTTTGTGCATATCAGCACCCTGAACAGCAACGGTAAAAAATAACATTCGGCGCTGTGCTTCTTCTTCTCTTACTCTTTGCGCTGCACCTCCCCAATCATCTGTGGGCGCACCATCGGTAATTAAAAATACCCAAGGACGATAATAATGGACACCGTTATCTTTATAAGATTGTTTGCGTTTTTCCAATAGGTCTAAGGCATATTCTATGGCTGCACCCATTGGGGTGACACCATCGGCTTCTAGTTTGGGCGGTGTAAAATGGTCTATGGTGACGAAATCTTGTGTGAGTCGCACCGGTCCAAAGGTGACAATAGCCACTTCTACACTTAAAGAGGCTTGAGCATCTTTCATCACATCTTCTTTAAAGGCTGCTAAACCCCGATTTAACTCCTGGATAGGTTGTCCTGACATTGAGCCAGAGGTGTCAAGCAAAAGAATTACCGGACAACGATTTTCCGGGTTTTCCACAAATTCGGGCATTCCTACTGGCATTTTCGATACTCCTGGTTAATCAAAGTAAGATGCAGAATGTCTAAATTAGATTTTAAAGTTAGATTTTATTAATCATTACATAGCTTAACATGAGTGTTTCTACAGAGTCAATACCCATCATATTATAATCTTAATAAGTAGGTTGGCGTTAAAATGTGAATTGTGCGATCGCCCACCAGAAGGCGGTATTGTTGAAAGAGTAAGGGAATAAATCGCGGAAAAGACTGGTTGTTATCAAATTCTCACTATTGATTCTGATTTCTTGTTTTATAGAATTGATAATCATATAAGCTTTGAGATAATTAAATGATGATGATACAGCAAGTAGCTTTGAGTGAGGTACACTCTGTGCAGGCAAGATGCCTGCACCACAAGAGTTTTATTATTAATATCTGTACTTCATAATACCAGGAACTGCTGTAAATAAATTATGCTGAGAGTTAATCTTAAACTATTCAACGACATTAATTAGCTGCGAAAACTTAGAATCATTAAATTGACTCTGAAAAACAACCACCGCAAAATTAATTTACGAACTGCGACATATAATGTGCGAATTTAAAAAGGAACAAGGCCAGCAGCTGGATTTGAACCTGCGACCTTCCGATTACAAGTCGGATGCACTACCACTGTGCTATGCTGGCGGTTGGTGTTGGCGGGAAGATTTTTTATTCCCTCACCGATTACACATTATAGCCTCATGTAAATGATTTGTCTAGAGGGTAAACAAAATATTTTTCTGTTTGTCAAAAATAGTCAAAACTAGCGGTCATGTTGTAGATTCATGCAAGAATATTTGGTAAAGTTCAATTTTGTATTCCTCACAACACAGCTAAGTGAAGGCGCGTAAAACCATTTGTTCTTTATGATAGATAATCAGGCATGACAGCATTAATAGGCAGAGATTTATTAAGTTTAGCGGATCTGAGTTCGGGGGAACTACAAGAACTGCTAGAATTGGCTGCTCAACTTAAGTCAGAAAAACTCAAGCTGCATTGTCAAAAGGTCTTGGGGTTGTTATTCTCCAAGGCTTCAACACGCACTAGAGTTAGTTTTACAGTAGCTATGTACCAATTAGGGGGGCAGGTAATTGATCTTCACCCTAATGTAACTCAGGTGAGTCGAGGAGAACCTATCCAGGATACTGCTAGGGTATTAGATCGTTATTTGGATGTTTTAGCAGTTCGCACTTTTGCCCAACAGGAGTTGGAAACTTTTGCTAAATATGCGAAAATTCCGGTGATCAATGCTTTGACAGATTTGGAACATCCTTGTCAAATTCTGGCTGATTTGTTGACTATTCAGGAAAAATTTGGGAGTTTAGCTGGTTTAACCTTAACTTATGTTGGTGATGGTAATAATGTCGCTAATTCCCTGATGTTGGGTTGTGCTTTGGTGGGAATGAATGTGAGAATAGCTTTTCCGTCGGGATATTCTCCAGATGCGGAAATTGTGGAAAAATCCAGAGCGATCGCTAATAATAAAACTGAGGTTTTGTTGACTCATGATCCTGAAGCAGCGGCTAAAGGTGCATCTGTGCTGTATACTGATGTTTGGGCAAGTATGGGACAAGAAACACAGGCCAATAACCGTTTTCCTGTTTTTCAACCCTATCAAATTTCTAAACAGTTATTAAGTCTTGCTGATCCAGAAGCAATTGTTTTACACTGTTTACCGGCACATCGTGGTGAAGAAATTACTGAAGAGGTAATTGAAGGTTCACAGTCACGAGTTTGGGATCAAGCAGAAAATCGCTTACACGCTCAAAAAGCTTTACTAGCCAGTATTCTTGGGGCAAAATAACAGTATTGGTAATGGGTAATGGGTAATGGGTAATGGGTAATGGGTAATGGGTAATGGGTAATGGGTAATGGGTAATGGGTAATGGGTGAAATTATTATTTACTTACTCTTGCCTCTTGCCTCTTGCCTCTTGCCTCTTGCCTCTTGCCTCTTGCCTCTTGCCTATTATTTACCATGAATTTTTAATAAAAGCTTGTGAAGGGAAGAATTTTGTAGTACCAATGTTCTATGGGCATTTATTTATTATTTACTTCCTGAAAAAACTATGGAACGTCTCACAGAACCGCAAAAAGAACTATACGAATGGTTGGTAGAATATATCAAGTTGAATCAACATTCTCCCTCCATTCGCCAAATGATGCAAGGGATGAATTTGAAATCTCCTGCACCGGTGCAAAGTCGTTTGGAACATTTACGCAATAAGGGCTATATTGGCTGGGACGAAGGTAGAGCTAGAACTCTGCGTATACTTAATCCTGTGAAACAAGGTGTACCAATTTTAGGAACTATTGCCGCAGGTGGTTTGATAGAACCGTTCACAGAGGCGGTGGAAATTATGGATTTAGCTAATTTATCATTACCTCCTAAAAGCTATGCTTTACGGGTTGCTGGGGATAGTATGATTGAAGATTTGATTGCAGATGGTGATGTAGTATTTTTGCGCCCTGTGGCTGAACCGAATCAATTAAAAAATGGGACTATTGTGGCTGCCAGGGTGGAAGGACACGGAACAACTTTAAAACGTTTTTATCGTCATGATGATCTTGTCACTCTCAAACCGGCAAATCCTGATTACAAACCCATAGAAGTTCCCGCAGTGCAAGTGGAGGTACAAGGTTCTTTGGTGGGTATTTGGCGCAATTATAACTAAATTATAACTAAAGGATGTTAGTGGTCAGTAGTCAGTGGCAAATAAGCAAATAAAAATAAGTGACTACTGATGATCACCAATTACCCATTACCAATTACCCATTACCCATTAATTACTCCAGTTTATGTACTTAACGCCAAATCCAGCCCCGAAACTGCTTACTTTTAAACTCAAGTTACCTTATGCGGGGGAGAAAAAAGGCAGTTATCAAGTTAAGCAACCATTACCGGGCTTTCCGAAAATGCCTTTATCTCTGCAATTGCGAGAGTATCAACGTCAAGCTGTGACTAGCTGGTTTACTAATCATGGCAGGGGAACATTAAAAATGGCTACTGGTAGTGGTAAGACTATTACTGCATTAGCGATCGCTTATGAATTATATCAGCAAATTGATTTACAAGTCCTGTTAGTGGTGTGTCCCTATCGTCATCTTGTTACCCAGTGGGGCAGAGAATGTGAGAAATTTAACTTACAGCCGATTTTAGCATTTGATAATTTACGCAGTTGGCAAAGTCAACTTTCCACGGCAATCTATAATTTGTCCTCTGGTTCTCAAAATTTTCTCACAGTAATTACCACTAATTCTACTTTAATTAGTGATGGTTTTCAGACACAACTTAAATATTTTCCGCCAAAAACCTTGATTATTGGTGATGAAGCCCATAATTTAGGATCACGGAAATTAGAGGAAAGTTTACCACGCAATGTGGGTTTACGTTTAGCTTTATCAGCCACACCAGAAAGATATTTTGATGATGATGGAACACAATCTTTATTAGATTATTTTGGTCCAGTTTTGCAACCTGAATTTAATTTACAAGATGCCATTGCTCAAGGTGCATTAGTTCATTATATTTATAATCCGGTGTTAGTAGAATTAACGGAATTTGAAAGTATAGCTTATTTAAAATTAACCAAAAAAATCGGGCGTTCTCTACTGTATAAAGATCGAGATATGGGGGAGACAGGAGATTTTGAAGACAACGAAGATATTAAATCTTTATTAATACAGAGAGCGCGGTTAGTTGGCACAGCGGAAAATAAATTAACAGCTTTACAAGAGTTAATGAAAAATCGGCGAGGAACTACCCATACACTGTTTTATTGTAGTGATGGTTCTCAAGAAATTGGAGAGCGTTATTCCTTGCGTCAACTCAAAGCAGTTGCTCAAATTTTGGGGGGAGAATTAGGTTATAAAGTCAGTACCTATACAGCAAACACTTCATTAGAGGAAAGGGAAATTTTACGTCGTCAATTTGAAAGTGGAGAATTACAGGGTTTAGTTGCAATTCGGTGTTTAGATGAAGGTGTGGATATTCCTGCTATTAAAACCGCAGTAATTTTATCAAGTTCAGGAAATCCCCGTCAATTTATCC
Organism: Dolichospermum sp. FACHB-1250; assembly: GCF_014696335.1. Classification (NCBI taxonomy): domain Bacteria; kingdom Bacillati; phylum Cyanobacteriota; class Cyanophyceae; order Nostocales; family Aphanizomenonaceae; genus Dolichospermum; species Dolichospermum sp. FACHB-1250. Next base: position 1,069 of record NZ_JACJPZ010000097.1, on the reverse strand, counting down.
AACGTCGGGGACGGGTTTTACGTCCTCACCCTGGTAAGGAACGGGCAACGATTTTTGATATGATTGTGTTACCACCAGATTTGGATAGGGAAACTATTGAGGTGGAACGGAATTTATTAAAGAAGGAATTAAAGAGGTTTGTGGAATTTGCTGATTTAGCGGATAATGCTGGGGAAGCGAGGATGAAGTTATTGGCTTTGCAAAAACGATATGGGTTATTGGATATTTAATTTTGGGGAAATTTATCAATAGTTATTGACTTTATGTACCAGAAAAAGGTAAGATAATGTTTAGTAGATACTGTTGAGGAGAAAAGGTAATGAAAACAATAGAAACAGTTGTGAATGTTACCCCAGAGCGACAAATTACACTCCAATTACCTCCAGATATCCCCGCAGGTGAATATCAAGTAGTTATAGTTCTTAATGAAAGTGGTAAATCAGAGCAATTAGCAGCAAAAAATCAAGCAAAAAGGTTTAAATGTTCAGCTTATCCTGTGGGTTTAGTTGCTGATAATTTCACCTTTCGTAGAGAAGATTTATATGATAGATAAAGCGGTTTTTATAGATACAAATATTCTGATTTATAGCAATTTAGCTTTATCACCATTTCACACACAAGCAATACAAAGATTACAATATTTTGCTGATCAAGATATAGAAATGTGGATTAGTCGGCAAACTTTGCGAGAATATTTATCAGGTATGACAAGACGTAGTGATTTAACTGGAACAATTCCTATTACTTCTTTAGTAGCTGATGTAGAATATTTTAGTAGTTATTTTCATGTTGCTGAAAATACTGCTTTAGTAACTGAAAGATTATTGAAATTAATGACAGAAATCAATATTGGCGGTAAGCAAGTACATGATGCTAATATAGTTGCCACAATGTTAGTTTATGGCATTCCTCGGTTGCTGACCCACAATATAGGCGATTTTGCTAGATTTTCTGAATTACAGCAGTTTTCAGGTAAATAAGCCACAGTGGTTGAACCAGTTGAAAGCATCATCTTCTGTAAGATAATTAACTGCAATCGTCATCGCTTCATTGAGGGATTCTAATGTCC
>NZ_JACJPZ010000096.1:0-7157 GCF_014696335.1 Dolichospermum sp. FACHB-1250 | reverse complement strand
GAAATAGTTGATAAAGTTATTTCTGTTGCTCTCGATTTGATGAATCCTCAACATTTAAAAAATTGGTTCACTAATTGTTGTTACTGTACCTCATAACACCGGGAAGTGCTGTAACATCTATCTAGAGAAGTAATAAATTGCCAATATTTGCAATTTAATCGTCGTAAAAATCTAGCTAAAGATATATAGATATTTCTGCTAAAACAAATGAAATTATTGAGACAAATCCGAAAAATTACAGTTTAAGCATGATTCCTAAATTTGCGATTGACTAGATCTAGCATTTGATCGGTAGGGGGTAATACAGTGTATACGGTAATGCGCGTTATAGCTTTTCCTGGCCTTAGCCTTAGCGGTTTCCGTCAAGGATAAATAAAACTCAGATTTGTAAAGACTTTTAACCTAAGTGCTATCAAAACCTATACAAGTTAAGGGAGTGATTTTTATTGGGACAATTGAGACATATTACTTAAATAAGTAATATTACTTAGATTTTTAGTACATAATGTTTCCATACAGTTCTCACTAATGGGTGAAGACAGTTAACTAATTGCTAATTTACAATGTTTTCAACTAGATAAAGTATTTGATTTTACTACAGTGAAAATAAAAACCGATGGAAGAAACACTAAAAATTTTAGTTGTAGAAGAGAATGAAGTAGAGCGTGTGCTATTAAATCTAGCTCTGAGGGAAACAGGTATTAGTATAGAACTTGATGAAGTCAAAGATAGCCATCACGCGCTCTCGGCTCTGATCAATAATCACTATGATTGCATATTTCTCGACTATCATTTACGAAATCAAGATTGCTTAACATTAATTCACAAAATAAATTCTTCAGCCATCAAAGTGCCTTTAGTGATTTTGATCAATTCAGGAAATGAAGCAATAGCTGGAGAGTGTATCAAAGCAGGTGCTAGTGAGTATTTGATCAAGTCTACATTATCTTCACAAACCATAGCCCAAATTTTACGAAGTGCAATTCGTATTCACCGATCCCAAATGCAGTTAGAGTTAGCAAATCAACAACTTAAAGAAAGTCGTGAAGAGCTAATTATCAAGAGTAAAGAATTAGCAGTACAACAGCAACAGATTCAGCAACAAAAACTCGCACTTTTGGAAATATCAAGGTTAAAATCATTATTTTTAGCAACGGTATCCCATGAATTGCGAACGCCAATGAATGCGATTATTGGATTTTCCCAGATTCTATTACGTCCCAAATTTGGTAATTTAACCAATCAGCAAATGGACATGGTAGAACGAATCCTCAATAATGGTAAAAAATTACTAATGTTGCTCGATGAAATCCTCGACTTTTCCCACATAGAAGCCGGTAAATTAAAACTCAAGCCAGAAATATTCGATTTATCAGAAGTTGTTAGTAATACAGTGAAAGAAATCCGTTCTTTAGCTGAAGCCAAGAATTTATCTTTGCTAGTCAAAGGAGATTTAAACAATAAATTAGTATTTAATGATGCAGTAAGATTACGGCAAATTTTAATGAATTTGCTTTCTAATGCCATTAAGTTTACAGAATCTGGAAATATTTTCGTAGAAATCAAAGAAATACATCAAAATAGAGTTACAATTGCTGTAGAAGATACAGGAATTGGTATTGCTACTCAAGATTTTCAAAATATTTTTGCAGCATTTCATCAAGTTGATCAAGGGATTAGCCGTAAATATTCTGGTGCAGGATTGGGTTTAGCTATTGTTGATTCATTAGTACGCATGATGGGAGGAAAAATATATATCGAAAGTAAATTAGGAGTCGGTTCAATGTTTAAAATAGAATTACCACGGAAAATAAATTTGATAGCCGATTTAGGTAATGTAGTTTCTCGTACTCATCAGCATCATTTTCATTCCATATATTCCCATAGGAAAGCATCAATAAATTCTCCAAATTTGAAATTGTAGATGATTAAAAGGTTGATTAATTATGACTATTCTCAAAAAAGATCGAATTTTGTCCGTTGATGATACTAAAGATAATCTGATTTTAGTGGAAGCAATTTTAGAAGATGAGGGATATCATATTGATTCAGTTGCTAATGGTGAAGCAGCTTTAAAAAACGTGGTAGAATTGCCACCAGATCTAATTATTTTAGATGTGATGATGCCAGGCATAAATGGCTATGAAGTGACGCGAAGAATCCGTAAGAATCCAGAAATAAACTATATTCCAATTTTGCTATTAACAGCTTTTGACGAATCTAGCGTTGTGGAAGGTTTAGATGCGGGTGCTGACGATTTTATTCGCAAACCCTTTGACACAGAAGAATTATTAGCAAGGGTGCGATCGCTGCTAAGATTAAAACACAGTATCGACGAACAGCGAAAAATGACACTACAGCGAGAAGATTTTGTTTCTCGTCTTACCCATGATTTACGGACTCCTTTAGTAGCTGCTGATAGAATGCTGCATTTCTTTTTGCAAGAAGTCTTTTGTACGATTTCTCCAGAAATGAAACAAGCGATTAATATGATGATTCGTAGCAATCAAAATCTCCTAGAAATGGTGAATACTCTCTTAGAAGTTTACCGTTTTGAAGCTGGGAAAAAAAGCTTAAACTATGAATCATGCGACTTAACACAAATAGCTACTGAAGTAGTGGGTGAACTCAGTCCCTTAGCAGTTGAGAAAAACTTAATTTTAAAATTAGATACCCATGAATTAAACCAAACAGGAAATAATGGAGGGATTGTTAACGGCGATCGCTTAGAATTAAGACGAGTATTCAATAATCTCATTGCTAATGCTATCAAATTTACCGATACAGGTAGCATAGAAGTCCGCATTTTTCAAACCTTATCCCCAACCAATCATCCCAGTCAAATAATCATCGAAGTTCAAGATACAGGTTATGGTATTGCAGCCGAAGATCAAGGAACAATTTTTGAGCGATTTCGCCAGGGAAGGAATAAAAGATCAGGTAGTGGTTTAGGACTGCATCTTTCACAATGTATTGTCGAAGCCCATGGAGGTAAAATAGAACTTTCTTCACAACTTGGTAAAGGTAGCACATTCACAGTCAGATTACCCAAAATCACTTGATTACTATTAATTAACAAATGCAAGGACTTTGAACCTGATTCCCTATTCCCTATTACCTATTCCCTATTCCCTTGCTATATTCTTGAAACCGAACATAGCTGAAATTTTCTACCTAGTAACCGCCGAATAGTTGTTTCTAATTCCTCAATCATATAGGGTTTACTAATGTGATCATCAAAACCAGCTTTGAGAATACTTTTTTTATCTTCAGTTCCAGTCAAAACCGTTACAGCAACTACAGGAATATGACAAGTTAATAATTCTCCCTTGAGACATTGAATAACATCTAACCCACTCATACCCGGTAAGAAAATATCCAATAAAATTAAATCAGGCTGATACTTCTTAGCCATAAACAGTGTTCTTGAACCTTCTTTTTGACAAATAGATCGACAACCTAATAATTCTAGGGTATAACTCATTAGCAGTAGACTATCATCATTATCTTCTACTGCTAAAACCAAAGGCTGTCGATGTTTTTGTCGTTTTTCATCACTCATAAATGAATGTGCTAAATACATCTCTTCTCCAGAGTAGTTAATAGGGAGTAGTCGTTTTTATGAGTAGAACAGACGAACCCGCAAATTCTCATTGGTTGTTTATCTTCAGTAATTGGAACAGGAAATAAAAATCCAGTTTTAATCCTTTTAGCAGATATATTTTGATTATATGCAAAACTGTCAATAAATTTATTTACAAAAATCAACAAATTTATAATCCTACTCTTTCGAGAAATAGGGTTTATTGTTTTTATTTTTACTAACCATGGAATTACTGTTTAATTTTTCAACCATAGGTAGGGTGAGAAATACCCACCAAAACCAGCCTAATAACGATCAAGCTGACATTGGATATGATTAAATAATTGCCAGAAATTGTCAAATACTACCATAATTACTTTTCTGATTAAGAAGTCTATTTTTAAACTTTGAAGATCATGTTATAGAAAAAATAGCAGACGTAAATCTAGTTTCTATCATCTAATATTGCTCAAACAGCTAAATTATGAGTAGAATAGTTGACACAACTGCAATTTTGGGAATATAATATATTACCAATTATTACCAATAGTGGCTGTAACAAAAAATTGTGCATCATTGTCTCAGCAGAGAATAATTTAAATTATGGATTTTGACTACTTCAGAACTAACGAAAGTAATAACACCAATAAAAACTGTCAGAACTTGTTATCCAGTGGTTGGCGGCCATTTCACAGAGATTTTGATTGGGAATATTTCGGGAAAATTTTATTCCATGATACTCAGGAATTAACCCAGAAAGGTATTAATTTAGTCAGTTATTATGCTGATGCTTTGGCCAGAAAAGAATATGCTTGGTGGGCAAATATTTTAAATTTAGCCTCAGATTATACTCGTGGTGAATTTCAGAAATTTTGGAATTATATCACACCAGATATGCTCACTCCAGAACAGCGCCATAAAGAGATTTTGAGTACAGAAACACCGCTTGTACAATTTGTGAGCCGCAATAGTATTCCTATTGATTATGTGCTGAATCTTCTGCAAGAAATTACCGTTCTCCGAGTCTTAAAATTATTAGAACGTCCTGATATTATCACTCAGTATTACTCCGAAAGAGACTTTTATTTTCCAGTAGAAAAATTTGTGAACTGGGAAAGATTAGATGTGGTAAATACAGTTTATGCTTATTGGTCAAAACATGATATTTGGTTACAAATTGAAGCCTATGAAAGGGGCAGAAGGAATTATACTTTAATGTCCCAAAATATGAAACCTTTAATTAATAAAGCCACCTATGATTTAGCAGTAATGCTGAGTGGATATCAAAGTCGCGTCGGGAAAGTTCATAGTCAATATCCCTTGCGGACATTTCCCCAAGACATCCAAAATTTTAGCGACTTAGTTCAACAAACAATTTTGCATCAAAACCAATTAGCAGTTGTAGTTCATGGCGCACCAGGTACAGGAAAAACAGCATGGACCCAGAGTATGGCTAAAGAAATTCTTGTCCCTTTAGGATATGTAATTTTCATTTTAGATCATGATGCTATTACCAACTTTGTCCCGCCAACATATTTAGAACGCATTTGTATTATCATCAACGAAGCTGATAATCTAGCTCAAGATCGGGCTTCAGAAGTGGCACAATATAATAACAAAACTGAGCATATTTTAGCCTTATTAGATGGGACATTATACCAGAGTATAATTGATGAATCTGGTATGCAAATGCAGCAAAAATTAGTAGTATTAATGACTTGTAATACCACGGAAAGATTAGATCCAGCCATGTTACGTAAAGGTAGAGTAGATTTAATGTGTGAGTTTATCAAGAAGTTCGTTTAATCACTTATTATATTCTCGACTGATCTTAGAAGTCGGGTATCTAGTATAACTATATTGAGAAGAGCAACAATTAGTTTTGAGTTTATGATTGGACAAGAAAAACAAGATCAACAAGCAGTAACAAGATTATTTTCTCACCTGGAATTTGATGGTAATAAATTTCAACATCAACCAGGCAGTGTTTTAGGAAATACAGCTTTGATTGTAGGTACTACTGTTGGGGCTGGAATTATTGGACTACCAGCAGTAACCTTACCATCTGGGATTATACCATCTACAATTGCCATTATTATTGTATGGTTTTATACTTTAATATCTGGTTTAATAATTGCGGAAGTGACTTTAAATATCATGCAAGTTGAGGGTATTCCCCATTTAGGCTTATTAGCAATAGTAGAAAAGATTCTTGGTAAAGTCGGAGCGAGAATTGCTGGAGTCGCATATTTATTTAATCACTATGCTTTGTTAGTGGCATATATGACTAAAGGTGGAGAAGTTTTAACAACCACAGTTAATCAAGTTTGGAAGTTAGAAAATATTTTACCTCATTGGGCAGGAACAGTGAGTTTTTCTCTAATATTTGGTAGTATGATTTATTGGGGAAAAAATAACTTTATTGAAAAATTAAATGAGATACTTACCATTATTTTACTCATGGCCTTTGTGGGTTTATTATTATTAGGAGGAAGCCAAATCCAAAGCTCTCAATTCTTAGTCCAAAATTGGACTGCTATTGGTGGTTCTATTGCTGTTATATATGTGGCCATGTTCTACCATTCTGTTATCCCGCTGGTTGTGACTCAATTAGAAGGAGATATTCCCAAAATTCGTCAATCTATTATTATTGGTTCTGTGATTCCACTCCTGATGTTTTTGGCTTGGAATGCGGTTATTTTAGGCTGCGTGACTCCAGATATTGTACAACTTAGTCCAGGAAATGAGAGGATATTTGACCCATTAAAAATCCTCCGCAATGGTGCTTCTGGAGAATGGTTTGCGATGTTACTATCAATTTTTTCGGAATTTGCCATTGTCACATCATTTATTGGTATTACCTACGGTTTAACGGATTTTTTTAAAGATATTTCTTTAATCACTAAAAGCGAAATTTCTCGTTTACCTCTTTATTCCTTGATATTGCTTCCACCTTTAAGTTTAGGAACATTTAATCCCACCATATTTTTCCAGGCTTTAGAATACACAGGTACGTTTAGTATTTCTATTTTAGCAGGAATTATGCCAGCATTAATGAGTTGGAAACAAAGTGAAAATCCAGAATTTTTCCATATTAACCATCAAACCCTAGTTCCCGGAGGAAAAATAACATTAATATTCATCATTATGGGCGGAATCTTTCTAATAGGTAGACAATTTTTTTCAATATATAAATTCTAAATATAAATCCTAAAAATGACTAATTTCCGGTTAATAAAATGACGCTAGAAAACCTAATCTTTTCTTTCTGGAGTTTGTTCGCTTTGGCTTATACCAACATACTTGTTTTTGGTGATCATCTACATAATCAATATTCAAAAGTGAATAAAACCCCTCTTGTCGGGTAATGACAAAAGAGGATTTGGAGCTAAAGTCCGGTAGGGTAATCGGGCTATTTAATATATAATATTTAAAGTGGTTTAATCCAGTCCCCCTTTAGATACAGCACTTCCCGGTGTTATGAGGTACAGTAACAACAATTAGTGAACCAATTTTTTAAATGTTGAGGATTCATCAAATCGAGAGCAACAGAAATAACTTTATCAACTATTTC
>NZ_JACJPZ010000095.1:0-7732 GCF_014696335.1 Dolichospermum sp. FACHB-1250 | reverse complement strand
TAGATTTGGCTGCTGCTGATGTTGCTCCTGTTGCTTTAACTGCTCCTGCAATCAACGGTTAATAACTAGAGTCTAGTTAAATAAAAAACGCTCTCCGCAAGGAGGGCGTTTTTTTGTGTTCACTTTTCACATTCGCGTTTAGTTATATAATGACGATAGCGAAACATGACTTCTAACTGTGCTTGTATTAACCAACCACTCATAAGTTCCACTCCATTACCTCCAGGCATGGCATAAGTAATATGATCAGTTAATCTAGTTTTGCCGTTTTCCTCCGTAAATTCATGACGATGTATCCAGGACTCAAAAGGTCCAGATATTTGTTGATCACTAAACAGACGATATTTTTCATAGTCTGTGTGACGTGCTAACCAAGTTAAGGGTAAAATGCCCAGAAAAAGACGAAATTCTGTAATTGCACCGGCTTCTAGTCCTCCTTCACGTCTGACTACTTGTACAGGTTGCCAAGGTGGGGTGAGTAACTGTATTATGTCTGGCCTTTCATGAAATTTCCAAACTACTTCTACTGGTGCGTTAATGATTGAGGAATGTTTAAAGTGCAACATGAACAAAAAACCTAAAATTTAGCCTGTAGCCTAAACTGCTGAAAATAACGAAAATAGATGGTTATTGTGGCTCTAAATTCATTAAAATAAGTATAATGAGAGAATGCTCAGAATATCTTATGCTGCGATCGCTAATTGTGAAGTGAAAAAATCTTTGATAAATTTCTTTGATAAATTTTTTTAATTTTCTGAGCTAAATATCCATTTTTTATGTGATAATGGGACTTGAGAAGTAATTCGGTAGACCACGTTTGTTTTTAGTATTGATAGGATTTTTACCTTTGGTATTTACAGACTTTTCTCCGAAATCTAAATCTCTACACTCTTATGATTTTGGAGACAGTCTATGTCGATTTATGTGGGTAACCTCTCTTATGAAGTTACCGATAACGATTTAAACGGAGTTTTTGCAGAGTATGGCACTGTAAAGCGTGTCCAAATACCTACCGACAGAGAAACAGGCAAGGTTCGTGGTTTCGCTTTTGTAGAAATGGGTACAGATGCGGAAGAAACAGCAGCCATTGAAGCTCTTGATGGTGCTGAATGGATGGGACGTAATTTGAAAGTAAACAAGGCTAAACCCAAAGAAGATCGTGGTTCTTTTGGTGGTGGTGGTCGTGGAAACTATGGTGGTGGTGGTGGTCGTAACCGCTACTAGTATCTATAGAGTTCAGTTAGAAAAATATTCCCCTCTAGGATAATTAAGTTTACCATTAGCTCAGGTATTTATTCCTGAGCTTTTTTAATGGAAAATTTTCTAGTTAGCTGTTTTGAAACCATTTTACCGAATAGGGTACAGAAATAATTTCCCTATTTGGCTGAAAATTGCCGTTAAATGATATAAAAAGGGGTATTTTGGCACATTGGCAGCAGTTATTAACAAAAGTCATTATAATAATGAGCAGCACTTGCTGTGCATTATTGGTAACAAAATGTTACTAGCGATGTAATCACAAAATATTTTGGAAACATTATTCTGTAAACTGACTAGCTATGAAAAACTGTCAAGACTAAGTTTCAAGAATTGGTAGATTTGGTAAAAAATCAAGGGATTGATTTAGTTAGATTTGACAATTATTTTAACGTAAAATATTCGGAAAAATTTGAGAGTAAATATTGATGAAAATACCTAAGGGAAAATAAACCCTAAAAATTAAGAATATTAAGAATGTGAGGAGGATTAATATTAATAATATTCAAATATAAATACTTGTACTGGTATGAAATTTTTTCTAAAAATGCTAATAAAATTGACAGAATTATCAGCGATAGTTTAGTAATACTATAAATGTAGATATAAAGGATAATATTGTCAACATTTATTAATATCGGGTGATTAGCTGAATAAAATTATTTACCAATCTGATCATTTAGATTTCATTTCATCAAAAAGCTAAAATATTGCAGAAGTAAGTAAGCAATTTAGTAAATGATTTACTCCAAGTAAAATGGCGATTTATAGTAAATTATGAAATGGCAGTTATTGACACATAAACAGCGACAGATAAACCGAGCATTGACTATAGCAATGCTTACGATTTTTAGTGGGATAATTTGCCTTGCTTGTAGTAATAATCAAGATATTTTAGTGACAGAAAGAGCAGCAACTACCCCAAATCCAAAGATAGGAAAAACATCCAAATATGCAGAATTTTATGTTCAGGGACAAACTCAACACCTGAAAGGTAATTCTCAAGCGGCCATTGCTGCCTATAGTAAATCAATTAGTCTTAATCCTGAATATGCACCAGCATTTAAAGGTCGGGGACTGGTTTATTTTGATACTGGTAATAAAGAGGGAGCGATCGCCGATTATAATCAGGTATTACGTTTAAATGCTAATGATGCGGAAGCTTACAATAATCGTGGCAATGCCTTTTCATCTATTGGGGATTATAGAAGAGCGATCGCCGATTATAATCAAGCTATTAGTATCAAGCCTAAATCTGCGGAATTTTACAACAATCGAGGTAATGCTCGTGGAAACCAAGGTGATAAAAACGGAGCTTTAGAGGACTATACTCAAGCAATTCGGATCAATCAAGAATATGCTGTAGCTTATAACAATCGTGGCAATGCTTACGCAGCCAGGGGAGAACAGCAAAAAGCAATATCCGATTATAATGAAGCAATTCGTATTAATCCTAATTTTGGTTCTGCTTTTAATAATCGCGGTAACGCCTATGCTGCAATTGGAGATAAACGGGGGGCATTAAAAGACCTACAACGGGCAGCAGCTATTTTTGACAAAGAAGGAAACAAAGACTTATATCAACAAGCAATGAAGAACATTGAAGAATTGGGACGATAATTGAGATTTCAGGACTTACGTAAAACAAAAGTAGAGATAACTCATATTTTTATTGGATAAATAAACAGATACCCGACTTATTTAAAGAGTCGGGTGTCTAAAAATTTAGACGCTTCAAGCAAAGCGAATTTTTAGATAATCATCTTCCATTTTTGCCCCTGCTGGTTGCAGTGCGGCCAAAGCTTGAGGTAATACCAAATTACGGCGATGATTACCAATAGTGATGTTTAACTCATCTCCAGTTTTTTTCAGTTGAATTTGACTTTTAGGAATGTTAGGTAAATACAGTTCTAAACTGTATTGGTTTTTGTCTTGGACAACTCTGATTGTAGTTTCTTGATAATAAACTTGAGTTGGATCTTCATCTTTGTAGAGGGTTTCTTTCAGCCTTTCCAAAGCTGGTAAACCACACAATTCTTCAGAGTATAGAGGTACTTCTTTGACTGGAAGAGGTAAGAAATTATCATGAATTTCTTGACGGTATTGTTCTTGATTTTCCTTCCACCGTTGGAAAAAAGGATCTGTTACTTCTTGGGGAATAATTCGGTTAGCAATCACTAAATCTGTGGCTACATTATACAAACTTAGATAGGCGTGAGCGCGAAGAGATTCTTTAATTACCATTTTTTCAGGATTCGTCACCAGACGCACAGAGGTTTGAGTATTGTCAGTTAAAACTTTTTCCAAAGCTTCAATTTGCTCATAAAATTCATAGGGTGCGTCCATTACCTCTTTATCTGGTAAAGAAAAACCAACAATGGGTCTAAAAATAGGTTCTACAAGTGGTCTGAGGGCAACGGAAATATTTTGGAAGGGTTTGTAAAAACGACGCATATACCAACCACCAACTTCCGGCAAACTTAACAGTCTTAATGCTGTACCAGTGGGGGCGGAGTCAATAATTAAAACATCATATTCTCCTTCATCATAATGACGTTTCATTCTCACCAAGCCGAAAATTTCATCCATGCCCGGTAAAATCGCCAATTCTTCCGCTTGTATGCCGTCTAAACCCCTGGCTTGTAAAACTTGGGTGATATAGCGTTTCACAGCCCCCCAATTACCTTCTAATTCTTGCAGTGCGTCTAATTCCGCACCCCACAAATTAGGACGCACGAGACGGGCATCATGTCCTAATTCTATATCAAAGCTGTCGGCCAGGGAGTGGGCAGGGTCTGTACTTAAAACCAATGTCCGATAGCCCAGTTCTGCACAACGGAGTCCAGTGGCTGCGGCCACGGAGGTTTTACCCACGCCACCTTTCCCTGTCATTAAAATTACTCGCATCAATGATTCCTTACTGCCTGAAGTTTATTTACATTTATTTACATTATGATGGTTTTTTCAAAGAAATGAAATGCTGCTTAATTACGTCTAAACGAGAGCAGTACCAATAGTCAATATGAGAAACAATTAAACCGTCAGCATTCAAACGTAATTCACTCCAGCCAGAAACGGAAATATAAGGCTTCCAAGGTAGGGGAGAATTCCAACTCATAGTCCATTCAGTTTTAATAATTTCTTCCTGAGATTGGATGTTATGTAAATCCAGTTTAAGATTGAGGAAAAAAGTCTGAATAAATTTAATCATCCATTTGTAAAGTTCCAGTCCTCGAAACTTAAAAACAGCATCTTGAAAATAAACATCTTGGGCATAAATGCTGTAAGTTTGATTGACAGGAAATCTTTGATAATCAGCTTTGAGGGTTTCTATAATATCCATAAATTGATGTTGTGCTGGTGTTGATCATAGAAAATGGTATATTACTTGTTGATGAAATTACCGATTACAGACTGTAGTTTTACTCTAGCATAATCTCTTTCTTCCACGGGTAAACGGGATAAAGCAAATTCAAAATCATCCAGTTTCTCGGTAATAGCATTAACCAGTTCTTTTTGACCTTCTGCGATACTAAATCCAGATTTTTCTAACTCAATTTTTCCATTCCCTAAAGTTAAACTATTTTGGTTATATTCTTCTAAAGATTTTAACTGATTTTCTGCTTCAGGGCTGATCATTTCTGATTTAGTGATGTCTATGATCTCTTCAGTTGTATACTCTAAATCAGCCTGTGCTGCTTTTAATAACTGCGCTGCTTCTTTAATCTTTTTATATGCCACTTGTTGCATGATTTTTTTCTGTTCTAAAAGCAAAGATAATTCTTTTTGAGAATCGAATAAAGCTTGTTGCTGCTCTTCAATTTTAGCTACTTGGTTTTTGATTTGAGTTTGGATTTGTGCAAGGGTCATGATCTAGATTCTGGAAATGATGTTTAAAAAAATTTTGAGAAGTCAAATTCTCTCCTCAACATTGGTAAATTATTGACGGTCAAAGCCTCAATTATTGCTGGTAATAGACTTGTGTAATCTGCCTTTCTAATTCTTAATTGTGAATTGACGGCGTTAGTAATAAATAGCAGGAAATAGAAGTTCTCAATAGATATTCTATTTCCTTGTTACTGCAATTACATTTCCTGCCAAAGACCTTCTAATTGTCGTCTCCAAGCCGCTAAAACCTCCTTTCGTCCTTGGGGATTTTGGTCAATATCTCCTAATAATCCTTCTGCATAAAAACGGTCTAGATTTTGCATAGTAGCTTCTAGAGATTGTCCCTGTTGTTTCGCTGTTTTAATAATTTCGCGGATACGAACTTCTACCAAATTATTGAAAACATCATTTACACCAGTTTGATGTAATGATATCAGACGAGCGATCGCATTAGTAAAATCTGCATTACTCAAAGTGCCACTATTATGCTGGAACACTCCCCACACTACCCCATCATAAACGGCGTAGCGTGTTTCTTGAGTATCATCAAAATTAGCCTCTAGAAACTGCGTGAGAAATGCTGTAGCCTCTTGTAAGGGCATAATTGGCAGTAATACCCGCAACCAAGTGTGATCTTCTGAAAGTAGCACCAATAATCGAAAATCAGTAGTTTCTACTTGCCAAGAACCAGGGGCTATAGATTTTACAACTTCAACGCTAAATAACTCCGTTAATGTACCCGCTATTTCTTCTGGTGTCATAATTATTTGTGAACTTTAGATCTAGGTTAACGCTTTTTGGGTAGATGAATTATATTTTTTATCGAACCACTCCAGGCACAGAGGACACAGAGAGCGGCAGGGGATGCTAATATCTTTTTTTTTAGGCTTTTTTTAGGCTCTCTAAATATCCCTTCCCATTTCTAAAATCCTAGTTGCCACTGATTCCATGATAGGATTTACTGATAAACGATTACCTTTTTTGACTACTAATAATTCATCATCTTTAAATTTTGTTTTGAGTGTTGATAGTGAAATAGGATGATTAAAAACTTCTAAAAATTCAACTTTCACAGTTTGCCAACGGGGAGATTCAGGAGTTGATTTAGCATCATAATATTTACTGTTAACATCAAATTGTGTAGGATCGATAATGCCAGTTTTCACAATTCTCATTAAGCCAAAAATTCCTGGAGGTTCAGCATTAGAATGATAGAAAAATGCTAAATCTCCTATTTGCATTTGTTTGAGAAAATTACGCGCTTGATAATTACGTACACCGTCCCAAATAGTCTCACCTTGCCGTTGTAAATCAGTAATACTATAAACTGATGGTTCTGACTTCATTAACCAATAATTAATTTTATTCATCTCATAACAATTAACTCAATATGACCAAAAAATATGACCCAAAATTCCTTTTCCACCTCTTTTCTCCGTGTCATCTGTGCCTGGAGTGGTTCGATAAAATACAACCTCAGAGACAAAAAGAGCGGCGACTAACTCGCGGCCAAATTGCCCCAAGCAATATAAGGTAATTTGGCCGCCGTTGCTTTTACCTGTTGAGCATTTGCTACCAACTGTCCGCAAGCGTCCCATGTTCCACTAATAAAGGCACTTCTTGTGCCTTCACTCATGACAACCGAGGCAGTAAAATCACCAATTTCCACTTGCAATTTTTCCAAATCTATGGTAACAACTTCTTGAGGATTGGCGATAACTAATTCTTGCAGTTGTTTAACTACCTCTGCTTCAGCCGTTACGCATGGTATCCCCATGGCTACGCAATTACCAAAGAATATCTCCGCAAAGCTTTCACCAATGAGGGCTTTGATTCCCCATTTGGCCAGGGCTTGGGGTGCGTGTTCCCTTGACGAACCACAGCCAAAGTTGCGGTTAACTATGAGGATATTTGCCCCTTGGTATTGGATTTGGTCAAATGGGTGTTCACCGTTTAAGGCTTTTCTGTCGTCCACAAATACCCCCTCTCTTAGGTCGTCAAAGGTAATGGCTTTTAAGTAGCGGGCGGGTATAATTCGGTCGGTATCTATGTCGTTACCAAGTAGGGGAACGGCTTGACTGGATATTTGTTTTACTTCACTTACCATAATTAATTAACCACGAAGGGACGAAGGACACAAAGGAATATCTGGGACTCAATTCTGGTTTGGGCGGGCAAGATGCCCACCCCACAAGATTTTTCAGAGTTTGAGAGAGATTTTTTTGGGACTCAATTCTGGTTTGGGCAGGCAAGATGCCCACCCCACAAGATTTTTCAGAGTTTGAGAGAGATTTTTTTGGGACTCAATTCTGGTTTGGGCGGGCAAGATGCCCACCCCACAAGATTTTTCAGAGTTTGAGAGAGATTTTTTTGGGACTCAATTCTGGTTTGGGCGGGCAAGATGCCCACCCCACAAGATTTTTCAGAGTTTGAGAGAGATTTTTTTGGGACTCAATTCTGGTTTGGGCAGGCAAGATGCCCACCCCACAAGATTTTTCAGAGTTTGAGAGAGATTTTTTTGGGACTCAATTCTGGTTTGGGCGGGCAAGATGCCCACCCCACAAGATTTTTCAGAGTTTGAGAGAGA
>NZ_JACJPZ010000094.1:0-8533 GCF_014696335.1 Dolichospermum sp. FACHB-1250 | reverse complement strand
AAAGCTGAGAGAACGAAGCGGGAGAAAAAAATCGCTAAGTTGAATAATGAAATTGATAAGTTACGGGTGGAAATTGAGGAAATAGAAAATGGTAGAATGTATGAAAATGCTTTGGAATGGCGCTTTGAGTTTCCTGAAGTGTTAAATAATGATGGTGTTTTTGTTGGTTTTGATGTGGTTATGGGAAATCCTCCTTATGGGTTATTTCCTTCCAAATCAGAATTAGTCTTATTGATTAATAAATATAATTATCTAGGTATAAATAATTCCCTAAAAGACAGCTATTTTACATTCTGCTTATTAGGTTTAAAGGATATTTTAAAACCTCATGGATACCTATGTTATATAGTACCTAATACTTGGAAATTACTTGATGTAGCACAGCAGTTTAGACAAAGTTTAATGAGTGAGTTTTATTTTTTGGGTATAGATGAATTTAAAACAAAAATCTTTGATGAAGCGACGGTAGACTGTGATATTATTTTTATCCAAAAAAATCAATTAGCAGAATATAATGTAAATATAAAACTGAGAAATAGAAATATAATTGAGCGTGTCAATGTTCTATCAAAAAATACTTTATTAAAACAGCGATTTTTTAATTTTTCACTTGATGAAAAGCAAATATTGTTATTAGATAAAATTCAATCATGCTCTTTCTTAGTAAAAGATTACTTTGAAATCAAAAATGGTGTTAAACCTTACGAAGTTGGTAAAGGTTATCCACCACAGACCAAAAAAATATTAGATGAAAAACCTTATACTGCTGAAACTAAATTAAATGATAATTTTCAGCCATTAATAGGTGGACGTTATTTTCATAAATATGTGATTTTATGGAATGAAAATTTCTGGATAAGCTATGGTCAATGGCTCGCAGCACCCAGGGAAGAATCAATATTTCAAGCCAAAGAAAAACTAATTTTCAGACAGACTAGTGATCAAATAATTGGAACTTTGATTTCCTCTGGATTTATCATACGGAACAACGTTCATATTATTCTTAAAAAAGATGAAAAGTCTGATATTTTTGCTCTTAAATATCTGCTAAGTATCTTAAACTCAAAATTAGTTGATTTTGTTTACACTAGTATGAATCCAGAAAAGGGAGAGGCCTTAGCAGAGGTAAAAGCATTTCATTTAGGAATATTACCCTTTTATCCACTTTCAAGAAAAGATCAATTTCCTTTGATTAAAATAGTTGATCAAATTCTCACCGCTAAAAAATCAGATCCACAAGCAGATACAACCGCATTAGAAACAGAAATAAATCAACTAGTTTATCAACTTTATAACTTAACACCAGAGGAAATTAAAATCATAGAAAATAACTAATAAATAACCAACAACTTGAGAGGATGTTTTCCAAGTCAGATCCCCGACTTTTTTAATAAATCAGGAATCTAACAAACCCAACATTAATAAACTTAAAATAGTCCCTTTCTTGATCGATTTTCCCGTTGTGTTTTTCGTAAAGGAACTACTTCAGCTTCACTACCTTCCCTAGCTACTCGAATTAATAATGCAGAAGATAGTAAACTAGCAATCATAGAATTACCACCATAACTAAACATAGGTAGGGGTAAACCTGTAGTTGGTAACGCACCTGTAGTTACACCAATATGTAATAATGATTGTCCAACCATGACAAATACCACACCAATTGCGACTAATTGGGAGATCAGATTTTTGGATTTGAGGGCGATAATTAAGCCTAAAGTCGCAAATATTGCTAACATTAGTAATAATAAAATACCGCCAACAAAACCAAATTCTTCCGAAAAAATTGCAAAGATAAAATCAGTATCTTGAATTGGTAAATAGAATAACTTTTGTTGAGAAAGTCCAAATCCAGATCCCCAAGTTTGACCCGAACCCACAGCCAATAAACTTTGTACTAACTGATAACCATCTCCGGTAGCATCAGCCCAAGGATTCATAAAAGACATAATACGTTTGCGTTGATATTCCTTGATGCTAATGCTGATTAATGCTAATAGCACACCACCTAAAGCTGTTCCTCCCAGGTATTTATATGGTATTCCTGATGCTAAAGCAATAAACCAAATTGTCATCCCACAAAGTGCAGTTGTACTTAAATTGGGTTGGGCTAAAATTCCTAAAAGCAGAAGACAAAAAACACCCAACCAAGACAAACGAATTCCCCAAGTGAGTTTTTCCCACTGACCAAAAAGTGTTGCACTTTGTAAAACTAAAAATGGTTTAATTAATTCTGATGGTTGGATAGGAATCGGTCCAATAGCTATCCACCTAGCAGCATCAAAGGCTTTTTTTCCTAATCCTGGAATTAATGTCATAAAAATTAACAGCAGGAAAAATATCAAAAACCAATGGGAAACACCCAAAATTTTTCGTAATGGTAGATTGACAATGATATTGAAAATAATTAAACCAACTATAGCCCAAAGAATTTGACGTTTGAAATAATATAAACCGTCACCTTGACGATCATCCGCAACGGGATAGGAAGCAGAAAAAAGCATAATTAAGCCAATAAACATCCACATTAATGTTAACCAGCGTAATAATCGGGCTTCTAAACCCCAGCTAGAAACAGAATTATCAAAAATTGGGATTAAACGCAGTAGATTCACAAGATATTAGAGATATAGAACAGGAAAAAAGGGACTGTGGTTCGATAAACTACTTTTAATCTGCTAAAGGACATTCTTAAATCAAAACTAAATTATCTCGGTGGATCACGGTATCCACCCCTGCATAACCTAAAATTTCTGGAATGTCCCGTGAATGTCGGCCGCAAATTTGCTCTAATTCCTGACTATTATAATTCACTAATCCTCTAGCAATTTCATAGCCATGACTATCGCATAATTGTACTGCGGCTTGATTGTCAAATTCTCCTTCTAGGGCTTTAATTCCCGCTGCTAATAGAGATTTTCCCCCTTTCGTAATAGCAGCGATCGCTCCTGAATCTAAGTATAATTTACCACTGGGAATTAATCCGTAAGCTATCCAACGTTTTCGGGCTGAGGTTGGTTCTGGTTGAGGTATAAAATGTGTTCCTATCAGTTCCCCTTGCATAATTTTGGCAATATTCCGGGGAAACCGCCCCTGGGTAATGACTGTGCGGATACCCGCAGCGATCGCAATTCTGGCCGCAGAAATTTTAGTCATCATCCCTCCTGTTCCCCACCCAGATCCCTGGCCACTGGTTTGAATCTGTAAATCTGTCAGTTCTTGCATACTACTAACCAAGCTAATAGGTTTAGCATCGGGTACAGAACGCGGATCAGCAGAGTATAATCTATCAACATCCGTTAATAAAAATAACCAATCTGCTTCTACTAAACTAGCTACTAACGCGGACAGGGTATCATTATCACCAAATTTTAATTCTTCTACGGCTACTGTATCATTTTCATTGACTATCGGAATTACTCCTAAATTTAGTAATTCTTGAAAAGTGTTGTTAGCATTAAGATAGCGGCTACGATGTACCAAATCTGCTCTCGTTAATAATACTTGGGCAATCGGCTGTTGTATTATACTAAATAAATCATCATATATACGTATTAATCTGCCTTGTCCGACAGCCGCTACAGCCTGTTTTAAAGCGATAGTTTTGGGACGCTCCATTAAACCTAAGCGCCCACAACCTACCCCTACAGCACCAGAAGAAACTAAAATTACTCGGTGTCCCTGTTGTCTCAAATCACAGAGAGTTTCTGCTAAAGTAGCAATAGTAGAAAGGGCTAATTGTCCTGTTTCCGGTTGGGTTAAGCTAGAAGTGCCGATTTTAACAACAATTGTTTTACTCATTAGTCAGTTATAGGAATTTATATCAGGTAACCTAACCGTTCGTGTTAAACTAAACAAATCTCCATCTGTTCAAAATGACACTTTATAAAGGCATAACCTTTATTGGTGTAACGGCGACACTCCCTATCCCATTTGCAAAAGCATTTGGGAATACTTTTCTGACAATATTAGCTGCCCCATTGCAATCTGCATTTAGGAGGATTCCTTTAGCAGATTTGAATAGACCACGCTTTACTCTCTTACCAAGATAAGAGGAGTGTTTTTCTATAGGTTCTAGGTCTAAAGCACTGCATTTTGAGGTATAAGATTCTTCAGTTACTACAACTTTGATTCCTGCTAATTGACATTTATAAGTTAGTTGGTCAATTAATCTTGCATGGGGAATCTGTGTAAATGACTGATTATTCTTTTTACCTATATTGATCTTCTGTTTCCAGTTATCATTCTTACCAATAACTAACGTACCAAGATCACAAGCCTTAAGTAGATTAACAATCGTTCTACTTGTATTGTGTAGATAATTGTCAACGTAGTTGTTTCTATAAGCAGTCATCAATTGAATCGACTTACTAGTCTTGCGTTGATCACCTAATTGAGCTTGTAACTTAGCTTTGGTTTTGTTATAGAACTGGTTTACTGATTTAAGTGGTCGTCCATTAATCAGCAAAGGTTTGAATCCTGGTTGATTTGAAGTTAACGCTACTAAATTAGTTAAACCAATGTCAATACCCGCTACATAATCACTGGTAGATAGCTCTTCTTCCTGCTTCCCATATACAATTTCAACAACATAGCAAGTGGGGCGAGGTACTAAACGCACTTCAACCACATTATCTACCTGAGTTGGAATCTTAATATCACTCATTGATAAGTGACAGATTCCCTTCTTCAATTCAGCTTTGTAAACTGACTCATGATAGTAGATAACTACATTACGTCCCTTAGCTTTATCTTTGTAACCAGGTATTCTAGGTTTTCCTAAGAACTTAGAAGGATTCTTCTTCCATTCTTTATGAGCCTCAAAATACCCAGTCCAAGTAGATACTAGTCCTTTGATAATTTGCTTACTGACTTTAGTAGGTAAAGCACGGTAGTCTACATAATCTTTAACTAAATGATAAAGGTCAGGGAGACTATATTTCTTACCAGTGTCAAAGAAGTGCTGACGACAAATGTAATTAGCTACATTGTATAAATTTTTTGAGAGGAAAGATAGTTGATCAATCTCTTTCCAATGTTGGTGAGATTGTTTAATGATATGTCTTTCAACTAAAATCATTTCTTCTTCCTTCTTTCTGCTCGGGGATTTTCTGATTATGATTTAAAATGGTGCGTTAATATATTATATGGCGAACTGCTTGCAGCAGCGCTTCGCTATCGCTATGCTATATTTAAAGTCTTTACCAATGGTGCTTTTAAATTATTTAAGATAGTTCTTCCTTATCAAGATGATAATAACATATTTAAAATCCTTTGTCAACACCTAAAAAGCAAATTTTTCGCGGTTTTTTTGCGTTTTGTTAGCTGTTCCCTGTCCACCTGTCCCCGTGGCGTAGCACCTGTCACCTGTCACCTAATTTTGGTGTGACACTTGCGTAAGTCCTAGCAACTTTCAAAACATCCTCCCAGGTAATTTTAAATTTAATTCTTGCAAAGTAGGAGAATCTGAATTAATTGTAATTCTATACGGTTCAACAGATTTGTTATTAACTTTTAACTCATAAGTTCCTTGTCGCAACTGTTCCAAATAGAAAATACCAGCACTATTTGTAATAGATGCAACTGATGATTTAGTATTATCAATAGCTTCAACTTTAGCACCAACAAGGGGTTTTCCTTCAGCATCTTTTACAGTTCCTGCTATAGTATAAGAAGCAACAAAAGGAACTGGAATAGTTGTATAACTACCTGCAACTATTTCCACAGCATAAGCAGGTTGAACCGGTTTCCAGTCTAGAGGATATCCAGCAGGATCTAAATCAAGACGGTAAATACCCAGAGGAACTTTAAATAAAACACCTTGTTTTGTAATAGTTGCTAAACTAGGACTAAATTTTTTATTATTCAGTATCAATAGTAGTTCCATATCCTGAGTATAAATCTCTTCATTCTGATCTCTAATACCGTTATTATTCTTATCTAAAAAAGGTTGAATAAATATACCACCCTCACTGCGTAAACGTTCAAATTGAGAGTCTCCAAATCTTAAATTAGGACTGAAATTAACTGCTGAACCAATTTCCAGCCGATAAGAGGCTGTATCTGATGTCATAGAAATTCCATCATAACGCAAACGCAAAGATAAACCGGGAATAAAAAAAGTAGAAACAGAAGCTAATAAACCACTACCTTGAGAACCGATACCATAACCGATATCAAAATCCCAGAGACGACGTTGATTAATATAGGGTGATTGATATTTCCATTTTAATGTTAATAAATTATTATATTTATTGCTAAAATTGCTGGTTTCATAACTTAAAATTAAATTTTCCTTTTCAGGGAGTTTGAAAAAACTAAAAATAGAACCTTCATAATTTAATTCTAAGCCGATACCAGTGGGACTAGCTCTAGCGGCTAAATTACGCCAACGCAGGTTACAATTCCAGTCTAATTGTCCTTTATTATCAATTTTCAGAGTTGAATAAGTAGATATTTTACCAATATTCTGATTGACATTTAATCCTAAATTCATAATACCATTGAGATTACTACCACTACTAGTAACACTTAAAAATTTAGCCGTATTCCAATTCAAATTAAAACTTTGAAACTGTTCATTACTGGATAAATTCAGATTTAACCGAGAAGATGGTTTAAATTCTAGATTAGCATTATATTTGAATTTATCTGGTACTTTTAAAGCAGATATAGCCAATTGGAAAGGAAAATTATTAGGTTGATAAAATACCTCACCTAATCCTAATAAACTTTGATCATGAATGATTCCTGCTCCTAATGTTAAAGAATCTATAACTCCATGACGATAAGCAATACCTCCACGAACATTATTTAAGTTGCCAAAAAAGTCATTATTTCTCGTTTCTCTGTTCATACCACCAGATACAATTAGGCTTGATGTTCCTTTAGTTAATTGTCCAGGTAAATTCAGAAATATCGGTTTTTTCTCTATGGGTGTACTTGCTAATTGTCCATTAGCATAAAGTAAAACTCGATAATTTTCACCATTAATGGGAACATTATCAAAACGGTAAATTCCTGAAGAATCAACTAATATTTCTCCAAAAATAAGATTATCATTTCCAGAAACTAATTGCACCAAAGTTCCCGGTTTTGCTGCTCCTTCAATAATGCGATTAATTGTAGAAGTTTGTAAGCCTTGAGAGGGAGTAAATGCCCTATTATTGAGCTTGTCGGCTTTAAATCCAAATCTTTTAATGGTTGTCAAACCCCAATAATCACCCTTAGTTTCACCTGTCCAGAAAGTAGGTTGAGAACCAATTACATAATCATGAAAATCACTGCGGTTTAAATATTGTCCTTCTTCTAGTTTCCAGGTGGTACTGTCCAATAAATTAGGTTGATTAATTCGAGAAAACCAACTTCCTTTTAATACTGTACCCACAAGATTTAAATTACCTTGATTAGTTAATTCTTTGCTATTTTCTCTACTACTAATATTAACTTTTTGCCCCACAGTTGAGAAGGTAAAATTAGGACTTTTAACAATAGGTAAACCTTCTATAATTACTTGTGATTCTTTTTGGCGATTTTTTCTGCCTTTCAAATTTAACCAAGGTGGTTCTAGTATGATAGAATAAGCTGCAATATCAAATTGAGATTTAACTTGCAATAACTCTTCAATTTGTGCGATAGATATAGCTAAACCTAATTCTGGATCTGAGGTTAATTGATTGAGTTTAATACGTTTGATTAAACCCACTCCTTTTATTTCTAATTCTCCATTCGGTAAGGTACTAACGGTCAAATTTAAGGCTGTAATTATATCTTGAAAAGGAATTAACCAATTAGGAAAATCAACAGCTTTTTCTCCGTCTTCATAACCTTTAACGGAGGCAGATTGTAAAACATTGCGTTTACCAATATTAATTCCTATTGGTAAGATAACAAATGGTGATGATTTTACTGCTGCTTGAGGGGCAATAGAAGCATCATTAACTTGAGAAATGGGAGCAGAAAAATTGTAACTTGTGTAACTTGACGCTAAATGGTAATAGGAATTAATTGATTCCTCTGCAAACATACTATATACAATTACAGACAATTTATTGTGGAGGTTTTTTTCCGGGATTGATATCTGCTGGAGACACAGTTAAATTGAGATTAAAGGGTAAATTTTCTGCATTTTTAGCATTCCAGGATAGTTTTCCTGAGAGTTGGTAATTACCAGGTGTCAAGGTTTTTCCTTGGGGGGGATAGGATATTTGAATATACCGTTCACCTTTAGCAATAATAGTAGTTTCTTCTACTTTACCAGAATTAACTGTTTTGCCATCTTGACTTAAATTCCACTCAGTTTTAGCGCGGGTTGTGGCTTCACCTGTATTATTAACTAATAATCTAATCTGCTTTTTCTGTCCATCGTAAAATGCCTTTTCTACTCCTAATTTGGGAACAAAATCACCATTAATCACATATACAGCAGTTTCCGAAGTTATGAGGTACAGTTAGTAATAATAAAGATAATACTGTCATGAAAGCATATTCAGTGGATCTCCGAGAAAAAATAGTTGCAGCCCATATTGAGGAA
>NZ_JACJPZ010000093.1:0-8696 GCF_014696335.1 Dolichospermum sp. FACHB-1250 | reverse complement strand
CTCTCTAACTCTGTACTCCGCACTCCTTAATATAGCTCTTCCTTATCAAGATAAGGATAACATATTTCAAATCCTTTGTCAACACCTGAAAAGCAAATTTTTCGCGGTTTTTTTTTGCGTTTGTGATAATTGTAGGTTGGGTTAAGCCACAGCGTAACCCAACAAAGTCCTAACAATAAAGTCCCGAAGTTGTTGGGTTTTCTCAACCCAACAAAGTTATTAACTAAATAGGAAATTACCTCCAAACAGGTTGACATTCACACTATCACTAGTAAAACCATTTGTACTAGATAATGTTCCTAATAATTGACCAGTACCAAAACCAGTATTACCACTAATACCATCTCCCACGGCAAATCGTGTATTAATACCAGATGTCACGACATCAATATTAGTGATCCCTGAAAAATCAATTTTATCACCACCGACACCACGAACAAACTGGTAAATCATGTCTATCCCATCACCTGCTGTATAGCGGACGGTATCTACAGCGTTATCGTTAGCTCCTAAATAAATGAAGTCATTACCTATACTACCAGTTAAATCATCAGCACCGACACCACCCAGTAGAATATCATTACCGATACCACCATTCAAAGTATCATTACCGATACCACCATTAATAGTATTGACTGCACTATTTCCCGTGAGGATATTATTTAAACTGTTACCAGTACCGTTAATAGCGGTTGTTCCTTGTAACGTCAGGTTTTCTACATTGGCGCTTAGGGTGTAACTGATGGTAGTGAAAACCGTATCAGTTCCTTCATTCAGGTTTTCCGTGACGATATCTGCTGTATTATCAACATAGTAGGAATCATTACCAGCACCACCAATGAGAGTATCAGCACCCGTACCACCTGTAAGAACGTTATCAGCTGCGTTACCTGTAATGCTGTTATTGAGGGTGTTACCAGTACCGTTAATAGCGGTTGTTCCCTGTAACGTCAGGTTTTCTAGGTTATCCCCTAATGTGTAATCAATAATGCTGAAAACCCTGTCTGTACCTTCATTCAGGTTTTCTATGATGATATCTGCTGTATTGTCTACATAGTAGGAATCATTACCCAAACCACCAATGAGGGTATCATTTCCTAAACCACCAATGAAGGTATCATTTCCTAAACCACCTGTGAGAACGTTATCGGCTGCGTTACCTGTAATGCTGTTATTGAGGGTGTTACCTGTACCGTTAATAGCGGTTGTTCCCTGTAACGTCAGGTTTTCTAGGTTATCCCCTAATGTGTAATCAATAATGCTGAAAACCGTATCAGTTCCTTCATTCAGGTTTTCTATGATGATATCTGCTGTATTGTCTACATAGTAGGAATCATTACCCAAACCACCAATGAGAGTATCAGCACCCGTACCACCATTGAGGATATTATTAAGGTCATTACCCGTAATGATATCATTTGCTTGGGAACCAGTGACATTTTGGAAATTCACCACAGTAAAAGTGACATCTCCTGAAGGTAAGCCCAGGACAGTGAGACTATTTTGACCTAAATCTACGTTAATGGAGTTACTAGTTGCAGCATCAATGACATTAGCAAAATCAGCATTACCAAGAAACGCTTCTGCTTGTACGGTATCTGTGCCTAAAGCACCTTTATTGACTATTCCCTGTGCTTGTAAGGTAATATCTAAGGTAATATTAGTTGCTAGTTGACCATAATCAACTATGTCCACACCGTCTCCACCAATTAAGGTATCATTCCCAGCGCTGGCAAATAAAATATCATCACCCGCACCACCATTAAGGTTATTATTAAGGTTATTACCAGTAATGATATCATCTGCTTGGGAACCAGTGACATTTTGGAAATTCACCACAGTAAAAGTGACATCTCCTGAAGGTAAGCCCAGGACAGTGAGACTATTTGAACCTAGATCTGCGTTAATGGCGTTACTAGTTGCAGTATCAATGACATTAGCAAAATCAGCATTACCAAGAAACGCTTCTGCTTGTACTGTATCTGTGCCTAAAGCACCTTTATTGACTACTCCCTGTGCTTGTAAGGTAATATGTAAGGTAATATTAGTTGCCAGTTGACCATAATCAACTGTATCTACACCGTCTCCACCAATGAGAGTATCATTCCCCGCACCACCAATGAGAGTATCATTCCCCGCACTACCTGTGAGAACGTTATTACCAGTGTTACCTGTAATAATATTATTTAATTCATTACCTGTACCATTAATAGCGGTTGTTCCCTGTAACGTCAGGTTTTCTACATTGGCGCTTAAGGTGTAAGTTACAGTGCTAAAAACGCTATCTGTTCCTTGTCCTACTAATTCTGTGATGGTATCTGCTGTATTATCTACATAGTAGGAATCGTCACCAGTGCCACCAATGAGGGTATCAGCAACCCCAGTGATATTAATATTTAGTTGTTGCTGTAAGTTAGTATGACCTTGGATAAATGTATTATCGCCATTGGTAACATGAATATCCAAAATCGCAGCATCCAACAGCGTTGGGTCGGTAATACCAGCATTACGAGCAATTGTTTCGGCTGCGGTGCGCTCTTGAGGAGTTAGAGTGTTAATGGTGATGACTGTGGTAGGGGAAACAGGGGCAGTTGTAATTGGCTCTATAAATAGGGAATCCGCCTGAGTAACGCCCCAACTGTCGTCATAGTCGCCGTAGATTCGGTTATAATCGGGTTGGCCACCGATAACAGTCCCATTGCGGAGAGCAAAATCATCATTTGGATTTCCGTTATAATTACCCAAAAGTCCTACTAAATTACCTTGGCGGTTGCTGGCAGGATAAGCAAAAACGTTAATATGATTGCCATTCAATGCGACCTGAATTTGATCGCCATTTTCGGAATAGATAGTGTACGTGTTGTTAGACCGAACTATATTGTTATTTCCTATTAGTTGGTATTGTCCATTAGGAAGATTAGTGGCAATACCGTCAATTTTTAGCGGGTTCGCGCTCAAATCAAGCTGGAAGCGATTTCCACCTATTTTAATAGCAACGGCTGTATTGACTGAAACATTGGGATTGTAAATCCAACTTTCTTGTCGGGCTTGGATTTCAAAGTCATCTGTAGTGGATTTAAGAAGAGTAAAGAATCCAACGGATTGGAACTCGTAATAAATTCCATCCAAGGTTTTCATGTGGGGATCGCCCCAACTATAGCCAAATGAGCCATCATTATCAACAATTGTCATTTCGGCAGTTTGTTGACTTCCTAATGTAGCTCCTCGGCTGGGATTTGAGAGGGTTAAGTTAACTGTTTCAGTGGATTCTACATCAGTGACATTGACAATAGGAATGCGAATGGTTTTACTTGTTTCACCATTAGCAAAGTTAACTATGATAGGGTTGCTGTTAAAATCACCAGGTGCTGTGGCTGTGCCATTAGTAGGAGTAACGGTAACGCTATCTACTCCATCTATGTTCCCAGTGCGAATGATAGTTACAGCACTAATATAATCTCCATTTTCATTGACTCTGAAAGTAGGAGAACTAAATGATATTACTGGATGATCATTCCTAATGATTCCAGTCACAGCGGTGGTTGTGCCAATAGTGTAATCTGTTCCTGCTGTCAAAGTTAAAGCTACAGTTTCATTACTCTCAACGCTGGTATCTGCTGTGGGGTCAATGGTTATTTGTTTCGTAGTTTCACCAGCAGCAAAGGTAATAGTTTTACCTGTTCCTGGTGTAGCTCCTGTGTAGTCACTGCTATCTGCTGTGCCAGTGATACTATAGTTAACAGTCAGAGCGTTGGTTGTGTCCCCTGTGCGGGTGAAGGTATAAACCAGATTATCTGTACCATCTTCTGTTACAGTCGCTGGATCTACTCTTAGGGTAATGGTGGGGTCATCATTAGCAATAGTTCCCGTTACCGCTTCTGTTGTCCCAACGGTGTAACCTGTACCTGCTACTAAAGTTAAAGCTACAGTTTCATTACTTTCAATGGTGGTATCTGCTGTGGGGTCAATGGTTAAAGTGGCTGTACTTGCACCAGCAGCAAAGGTAATGGTTTTACCTGTTCCTGGTGTAGCTCCTGTGTAGTCGCTACTATCGGCTGTACCATTGATACTATAGTTGGCGGTTAAGACATTGGTAGTAATTCCAGTTCTGGTGAAGGTGTAAACTAAGTTGGTTGTACCATCTTCTAAAACGCTGGTGGGGGATACTGCTAGGGTAATGGTAGCATCATCATCAAGAATAGTTCCCGTTACCGCTCCTGTTGTACCAACGGTGTAAGTAGTGGGGACAATACCTCCACTATAATAAACATTATAATCCCATGCGGTTCCTGGATTATTTCCAGTGATTACCACTTTCACTTGATCGCCAGTTTGTAATGTAACTGAGTTCAAATTTAGAGAGCCTGAACCAGAGACAAAACCATTTGTCCGGGTTGTTAGCACATTATTGACGAATATTTCTGCTTGGTCAGGAATGCCGTACATCTGATAGTTTAGGCTAAAGCTGCCACCAGTTGATGAGATGTAATAGAGCTTCTCGGTTGTGCCAAAACCACCAGAAGCTGATTCGCTGATAGTGTTTGCGATTGTGCCAGAAACGGGAAGCAACGTTAAAGTAACGGTTTCATCCGACTCAATGAGTGTGTCTACAGTGGGGTTAATGGTTAAAGTGGCTGTACTTGCACCAGCAGCAAAGGTAATGGTTTTACCTGTTCCTGGTGTAGCTCCTGTGTAATCACTGCTATCGGCTGTGCCAGTGATGCCATAGTTGACGTTTAAAGCATTGGTGGTAATTCCAGTTCTGGTGAAGGTGTAAACTAGGTTGGTTGTACCATCTTCTAAAACGTTGGTGGGGGATACCGTTAGGGTAATGTTAGGAAGAGTCATATTTCACTCCATTCAAATTTACAAATCGCTGTTGAAATTAGCCAAATACTATCCCAAGACATCCTATAGGATTATTTATCCTATAGGATTCTAAAACTACAAATCCAAAGAGTCTATTGACAAAGGAGACCCGCCTTTACAAGTATTACTTGCAAAGACACCTGTTGCTTGTTTAATTGTTCATGATGATAATCTTTACAGAAATAATTGTCACATAATTGATTTGGATTTGTCAATCCCAAATCCAAACTTTTTTTACTCAAGGCGGTATTGAAAACCTGCCAGAAACTATATATTTAGTCGCTCAGTAATTAAAATGGTGCGTTACTAATCGCTAACACAGCCAAATAGTAGGGTGTCTGAATCAGGATGTCCAGGATGAAAGGATGTACAGGATGAAGACGGGGATTTTATGATTTTGTAAATCACGTTATCAGGTGCGTTACGCTGTCGCTAACACACCCTACTATAAATAATTTAAGATAGTTCTTCCTTATAAAGATAAGGATAACATTTTTAAAATCCTTTGTCAATATCTAAAAAGCAAATTTTTCGCGGTTTTTTTGCGTCTTGTTGGCTGTTCCGTGTCAACTGATTAAAGGATGTACAGGATGAAGATGGGGATTTTCTGATGATGTCAATGATTTAAAATGGTGCGTTACGCTGTCGCTAACACACCCTACTTTAAAATTTAAGATAGTTCTTCCTTATCAATATAAATATAACATTTTTTAAATCCTTTGTCAATACCTGAAAAGCAAATTTTTATATTGTCTGATAGCGAAGCGTGGCGTTAGCCATATCAGGATGTCCAGGATAATGATTTAAAATGGTGCGTTACGCTATTATATGGCGAACTGCTTGCAGCAGCGCTTCGCTATCGCTATGCTACACCCAAAGTCTTTACCAATGGTGCGTTACGCTGTCGCTAACACACCCTACTCAAAAAGCTGTTCCCTGTTCCCTGTTCCCTGTTCCCTGTTCCCTGTTCCTATAAAATTTTAATTTGGATTTGGTGAAGACGTGGACCGATAATTGAGATGACGGTAAATTCCAGATTGTGATAATTAAAGATCTCGCCTTTATTGGGAATTTTTTGGCATTGATAAAGTAAAAATCCCCCCAAAGTTTGATACTCTCTAGTTAGGGGTAAATTGAGATGTAAGACTTGATTAACTTCTTCTAGATTAATTTGTGCTTGGACTAAAAATGTCCGTTGGTCTAGCATTTGAATGAGTAAATCATTGCTACTATTAGATTCACCTGCATGACCAATAATCTCAGCAATGATATCTTGAATGGTCGCTAGTCCCACAATGCCGCCAAATTCATTAACTACCATGACTATGGTTGCTTTCTCTTGCTGCATCATTGGCAAAAGTTCACTTAAGAGAGTTTGTTCTGGTACAAATCGAGGAGGACGCATCCAAGGTCTGATTTGTGTGTCTGGTGTAATTTTTCCTAAGGCTAAGGGTTGTGCTAAATCTTGAAAGTAGACTATGCCACAAATGTCGTCTAAGGACTCGCCAATGATAGGATAGCGAGAGTGACCAGTAGATGTTATTTCTTCAAGTAATATGTGAAAGGTGGCGGTTATGGGTAAAGCAATAATGCTAGTCCGGGGAATCATGATATCTTCGGCGGTAATATCCCCAAATTCAAAAATATTATTTAACAGTTCTCGTTCTGCATTTTCTAAACCTGTAGATTCTCGTTCTGTAGCTATAATTAATTGTAATTCTTCTGGTGTAACTGGAGGTCGCCAACTTTGACCTATGTATTTAATTCCAAACAATTGTAATAGCCATTGGGTTGATTGATTAAGAACCCAAATAAAGGGACTAAAAAAGCGGACTATTGCTTTAACTGATGGACCTAAAAATTTAGCTAGATGTTCTGAATATAACATAGCCACTGATTTGGGACACAATTCGCCTAAAACGATTTGTAGGTAAGCAATGGCAAAAAAGGCAATGGGGACTGATAAAGAATGCGCTAGTAAGTTATTAATTCTCAAAGGTAAAGGCCAGGAGTCAAGCCATTTTTCTACTAATACAGCAATTGTACTTTCTCCAATCCAACCCAGTGCCAGACTAGAAAGGGTAATACCTAGTTGGGCTGTAGATAGTAGTCTATCAATACTACGTTGTAATGTTTCCACAGCGATCGCTCGGATGTCACCAGCTTGCACTAACTGTTGAATGCGTGTCCGTCGCACTGTCACCATTGAGAACTCTGCCGTTACAAAAAAGGCATTGATAGCAATCAGCACTAGTACGCTACAAAATCGTAGTCCCGTATCCGTCCAAGTTAAGGTAGAAAAAGCGCTCACTGTCTAAGATAGTATATAAATTGCCCACAGGGGAAAGAAATTTTTTGATTTTTGGTTTTTGAGGCTGAAGTATAAAAAATACAATCCCAAATCCCAAATCCCAAATTGAATGTTAATTACCTTTCTCTACAGGAATATCAGACAATTGTAACTTAAGTCTTTGGGCTGGATAATCAGTTAAAGACAGAGATATCTGCTTGACATCATCAAGTAAAGCTGTGGGAATGCTAATTGTACCTTTAAATTCTGCTCCTTTGGCGGGCAATTCTGCGGGTAAACCTTCTGTAATTGCACTCAAGGTTCTTCCTTTATCGTCAGTAATATCTAAAAAGCTATAGAGAAACCGTACAGAATCAGTGCCTTTATTTTGCATATTGACTCTTAGCAATAAATCACCTCCAGAATAGCGCACAGACTGTACAGACATAGTTACGCCTTCACTTTCAGCAGAAACAGGAAATCCTGGTTGTAGGGTTTCTGGTGCTGGTTGTTTGGGTTTTTCCTGTCTCTGGGGTTTGCTGGTTTTAATCTCTTCTTCTTCTGCTGACTTTTCTGGTTTGTTACCTTGTTTTTTACTGTTAATTCTTGACTTGACAGCTTTGAGAATATCTTCCTCTTTTAGGAAACTTTCAGTTCCCTGTTGGGGGTTATTACTCTTGCTGCTGTTAAATTTATTAACGGGACGACCATCTGGTGTAGTGACACCTTTGAGTGCGTCACTTCCCAATTTGAATCCTAAAAAACCACTTGCAGAACTTGCTCCCAACATCAGGGTTAACAAAATTAAGGTCAGGAGTACAGTAGTATTGATTTGCATTGCTAATAAATTATGACATAAAGGGAACGGGTAAGTCCTAGAATTTTCTCTTGGTGTAGTTATGGTATTACTCATGACTATCCTCAGTTTAAATAACTAGCAACTGGGGTAAATAGGATTGAATATTTGTTTAATCTATATGCTACTATATGTAGGGATTTTAAAGTTTGGCTTTGTCAATATTGAAAAAATTCACCCCATTACATAGTTGATCAGATGTTGAGCATTTAAACGTGATTAATAATTGTTCATGGGTTGCCAAATTATAGTCAGATAGTGTATTATGGTTAATGTAAGATCGAGAATCACTGGTTAAACCAAAAAGTGCGAGGTTGAAATCCATGTGAATAAGCGCTCTTGGCCGATTGGGGAGGCAACGAACTCATAATTCGTCTTCAGGCTGGTTCAATTCCAGCAGGGCGCATTTTAGGCGTTTATTTTACGCTTTTAAAGAAATTACAACTTAGGCAAGAACGGAGTCAGAATTATACAGCAAGTTGAGATTGAGTGAGGTAGACTTTATGCGGGCAAGATGCCTGCACCACAAGATTTTTATGCTTAATGTCTGTACTTTATAAGATCGGAAAATGCTGTATTGAGTGAGGTACACTTTATGCGGGCAAGATGCCCGCACCACAAGAGTTTTATGCTTAATGTCTGTACTTTATAAGATCGGAAAATGCTGTATTGAGTGAGGTA
>NZ_JACJPZ010000092.1:0-8814 GCF_014696335.1 Dolichospermum sp. FACHB-1250 | reverse complement strand
GTGACAGAGGTTATACAGAAGTTTATGCTACATCATCTAACGATGGTGCTAGATTTTTGGGTAATAATTTCGGTAAAATCCAAACAGAAGAAACTGATTACAGAACAGCAAAATAAGTTAAACGCAACAAAATCAAATCAGTTTTTGACAAGTCTATTGCCAAAGGGAACAGTGCCAAAGCTGATAGAATCAAACGGAATAACCTCGGTAAAATCAAGTGGAACAACCGAGAAACATCATTTAAAGGTAGGATTCAAACAATAGTTTTTACAGCTACATATCACTTGATGACTGATGCAATCAAGGTAGCTTTTGAAGATCTGACGGAAGCAATAAAAAGCAAAAAGCCCTTGCGAAAACGCATGAAGAGAAATGTTTCTTCATGGTGCAAGGGGGTAGTTGCGGATGCTCTCAAACAAGTTTCAACCCGTGTAGGTTGCACGGTTGTTAGTGTAAATTCTGCGTATACGTCACAACTTGACTCCAGATTTGCTACCTTAACGGGTAGTAGAAGTGGTGACAAGTTTACCGGACACGATGGGGTCGTAATGCACTCAGATACTAATGCTGCTGACAATATTCTAGCAAGAATGAGTGATGTTGAAATCACTCGATATATGAAACATTCCGATGTAAAGAAAATCTTGTTAGAAAGAAGTCAGAAGTTTCGGGATTCCTTAATGGAAACCGAAGCGATAACGGGCAAGGATAAGCCCTAGACTCTAGAACCTGAAGTCAGGTCAATCAGAGAGCGAATTATCAGCAATTGACACTGTTTGACCAAGGTTTAACTACGTTAGTTGTGTATCTCCCGACAATCTTGATTAGCAAAGACTCAAAACAGTTCTCTAGAGTGGTTGATCAAAAAAAAGAGTTTTAGGATTAATCGAAAAGTATTAGGAGATGTTTAATGATTAAACACAGATAAACGCAGATAAAGAACGATGAATTTACAATTTTCAAACCAGAGGCGATTTCTCCAGATTAATCAAGTTTTAAGGCATTAACTGGCACATCGTCCCAAGATTTCACTGTCCGTAATTTGGCAATCCAGCCTGCTGCTGTTTGTACTGCGGTTAAATTATTCTTAAATGACTGATGACAATCAAGTGCCTGAGACTCGTTACAACAGGCAATACAGGCATGAATCATCCCAGAAGGATCAATTTGCTCATTTACCCAAATAGTCATAGTCTATCCTCCTTAAAAGTGGCGGTTATTTTTTACATTTCACAAATCAAAAGCAAAAATCACAGGTTAAGTAGAATACCTCTAGTAATTAATAACTCAATGGTTAGGGTTTTTGAGTAGCGATCGCTAATTTTGCCCCTTGTACCTGACGCACTTTATCCATAACTACCACAACTTGACCATGAGTGGCACTTTGATCAGCGTTAATAATTACAACTACTTCTGTATTTTTTCCCTTTAATTGTTGTACCCTGGTTGGTAAAGTATCTAGGGTCACAGGCTGACGGTTTAAACTTACATCCCCTGCTGAGTCTATTGTAACAGTAATGGGTGTGGCTGATGATTGGGTTTTGGCGGTGCCAGCTTTGGGTAAATTAACTGGTAATCCTTCGGAACGATTTAGAAATAAAGTTGACATAATGAAAAATGTCAAAATCGCAAAAATGACATCAATCATCGGTACAATATTAATTTGGGCTGGTATATCAGGTTCATCTGGTAGACGCATGATCATTTATCTCCTCTTTCATAGCGACAAGAATAAAGTAATTCTAACCTCAAGTATCTAACCATGCAAAAGTTAATTCGTGCCATCTTTGACAGTAATCCAGTAATGTTCAGTGCCATTACTCACAAATTGTGTTTTTGGAGTAGTAGTATTCGGTAGACCCCGACCAGAATTACCATCGGCCACTGCTTGCCACCAGGGTGATTTCATATCCGTATTAGGACGGAGGAGGGGTTGTTGCTTTGTTGCCGTGTACAGTAAAGATTGTAGAATCATACTGTTAGTGCTACTAGTAGAACCAAGAGCAGTTTTACCTGTTTTTTCATAAAAACCTTCATAAAAGCCCAGCAAAGGGTTATATAAGTCCGTTGTTGCCTTGATTAATTCCTGAGTATAGCTATCCTTAGGCAGTAAGGCATAATAGGCAAATGCCACAGCCGAACTGACTAATCTTCCCTCTGGTAGTAGTTTACCATCATCATCTAAGGCTACCCAAGGCTGATTTTGACCAATAATTGAACTGTGGACAGTGTAAGGTTGACGCTCAATGAGAGTAGTAGCTGAGGCAGTCAGAGTCTCAGTATTACGGTAGCGTTGGGCTTGAGCTTGATAGACTGCCGTAAAGAGCGATCGCATTTTTGGATCTAAACCAAACTCTAGAGCATACAGCAGGAAAGGATTACTAACGGTATATTGATTAACCTTTGATTTTGTATCTTTACGAAGCCGTTCAATGGGAACTTCTACCCCCTCCACTGATGTTGTTTTATATTCACCACCCACAGCAGATTTATCAACATTAAACCCCCACAATTGAAAACCTCTAGCAGCATATTCTTCATAACCCAAACGGGTTTCAGGATTAATTCTCGGGACTAACCGCCCACTTTTATCTTTGGTGACATTAGCACTAGAAAGAATACCTTCCCGCACAACCCGCAAGTATGACCAATCGAGAGCAATTTGATCAACAACTTCCGTGTATTCGGGATGATCTGTTTTTAAATTATAAAGGGCTGCTAATAGTCTTCCCACATCCAAAGACGACCAACCAGTACCTTCAGGAACTGGATTACCACCATAATCTACTGGTTGCAATGTTCGCGGATCATAACCCCGACTCGGTAATTCCCCCGCATACAGCGGTATCTGCGCTAAAGCAGCCAACAACTGTCGAATGCGCTGATCAAATTCCTTGGGAGAAATTATATCCATTGCCCATGCTGCATTCAGCGCTGTTAGATAATCTCCTAATCCCCACAATGTTGAACCCTTAACATCAGAGCGATCGCTCACCAATCCTGTTGTAGGCTGAGAATTAGCAGAGAAATAGTTCCAGGCCGCTTGAGCGTAGCGTCTTTGCACAACTGTTAAAGGTTTAGGTAATGGTTTAGCTGGCTGCGGGACACCCAATGATGGAATAGGTTTAACTATCAGCGGTGGTGGGTTAGTCGCTGTATTAGTCTGGGCAGGTGTAACATTTATGGGAATAGGATTTTGGGCTGGAGTTGGGGAATTTGCAGCAGGTGGTTGAGAATTTGAGGGTTGAGAATCTGAGGGTTTAGAATCTGGGGGTTTAGAATCTGGGGGTTTAGAATCACCAGACGGTATTTTTGCAAAACTCACCCCACTACCACCAATCAAGGGACGATTTCCTCTAGCCTTATAATATAAAATCTCCATGATCAGGCCATTAGTATTACCTGTCAAGGATTTATTAGGTTTTTTTGTTTCTTCATACAGTCCAGCGTAGAATCCACCACCTTTAGGATCACGTAAATCCTTAACCGCATCAAAAACCTTTTGAGCATAAGCATTACCTGGGTAAAGATAGCGCCAGCCAAAGGCAGCTTTAGTGCTAATATTCCGCAACTCTGTATAGGACTTATTTTTCTCCGTAATTGTCGCCCAAGCAACTCCATTGGAGTATATAGTATTGTAGAGAAAATAAGGAGGTTGATCAATGTTGTCCTCAGAAACAGCAGTTAGTTGTCCCGTAGATTCAAAGCGTCGCTTTTGTACTTCTAAAATGTCAGCAGCATATTTTTTTAAATAACCTTCTAAGCCAAATTCAATACCATCAAGAATATAAGATTCACTCACTACATAATTATTAGCATTAGTGCTTTGAAAATCACGGGTATCAACAGGAATTTTCACACCGTTAATATCTACAAGTTTGAAAGGCTCTAAAGCCGCCGCTTTGGGTGCTTTAAATCCCCATAGTTCATAACCCCTAACAGCATATTCCTCATAACCAAGTCGCCCTTCTTGTACCAACAATGTTTTACCATTAGGTAAGACAAGCGCTCCGTAAAGTTGGTCATCTTTCAGTGATCTTGCTAACTGCCACTTACTGAGAACTCCCTTTAGCCAATTTTTATACTGAGGATGACAAGTGCCAATAATATGAAAAGCAGCCAATATGCGACCAATATCCAAAGCAGACCAACCCAGACCCTTTTCTAGAGGTTTATTACCATAATCAGTCATTTTTCCATTAGCAGCATTATATACCTTATTTGGTAAAGCGTTTTCAAATAAACTAAGATTAGCAAAATTGGTAAGAAATTTGTTAAAGCGCGAATCAAATTCCGACTGGTTAATCAAATTCATCCACCGCGCTGCATTCAAAGCCATTAGGTAATTACCAATGTCCCAGAGAGTACCAGAAGGATAACCACCAGTAGAATTAGTAAACCCTGTATTTGCTTGATAGTTATTGACAAAATACTGCCAAGCTGCACGAGCGTAAGTCTGTTCCTCTGGTGTCAGAGGCACTGAAATTTGACTACAGCCATTAGGAGTAGAATTTTGTGCTAAAGATGCTGTAGGCACACAGAACAAAAATTGCAGAAATGCCCCACTTAGGAACAATGCAATCCATCTTAATAGTTTGTAGTGACGGTGTTGCTGTATCATTTACAAATAAAATTTGAGAACCATTCAGGGGACTAAAGTGCTAGAGAAGAGAGAATCATTTCGCTATCGTTAGAAATGACACCAAAAATCTGATACATTAAATAACAACTCTACTTTACCAAGCTACAGGAATTTTAAATGATGTCTAAAAAATATCAAGGACTATAGGGTGGCTATAGCCCACCATGGGAATAGTCCAATCAAAAATCAAATACGGGACTCCTAGAGAAACAAACAACCGCTAATTGACTAATCTAAATTTTATTTTTGGTAGCAAAATGAACTCAGCGTCCTCTAGCTATGATGCAGCTAATTTTTCCGGTAATAGCCGTTCAACACTGAAAAAAAGAACCTTACTTTTTCGGTATTTAGCGGAAATAAACTTAATTTTGGGGGCTTGGTATTTACAATGGCGGATAACTCATTCTATCAACTTTGATGCTCTATGGCTGTCTATTCCTTTATTGCTGGCGGAAATTTACAGCTATTTCGGGGGAGTTATGTTTGTCATTGGACTATGGCGGCCTATAGTCCGACAAGTTAAGTCCCTTCACCAGTTAAGCCCACCCCTTCCTAGCTCTGATTGGGCAACTGTAGATGTGTTTATAACCTGCTATAATGAGCCATCAGAAATGGTGGAAGAAACTGCTAGAGCAGCTTTAGCAATAGATTATCCAACCACAAAGCTGCGTGTATATGTATTAGATGATGGTAATTCTGAACAAATGCGAGCCATGTCAGAAAGATTAGCTCTAGAGGATTTACAGTCACCATTATTACAACAGGAAGCTAATCGAATTGACGCGGAATTATCTACTTTAAATCAACGAATTGAGCAACTAGAAAATCTAGCACCTGACGTAAAAGCTGCTGAAGAATGGCTGCAAAAATCATCTTCTAAATCAGAAAATACTTTCGAGGATATTCCCGCTAGATTTGTCCACAGTTTACAACAGTTTATTCTCTGGTTAAATCCTCAACATCAAAAGAGTCATCATGGCAGTAAATCAACTATATATGAACATCTCAATCATGAACGCAGGGCATTAGAATTAGCAATTCGTCAAAAAGAATTAGAACTTGTGCAACTCGTTAGGTTACGGTATATTGCCCGTCCTAAACAACCAGGAGTACCTCATCATGCTAAAGCAGGTAATCTCAATTACGCCATTTTTTCTGGAGAAACCACAGGGGATTTTATTCTGACTTTAGATGCAGATCATATTCCTAAACCAGCATTTTTAAAGCGAGTTTTGCCATATTTCTATACCTATAATTTGTATTCAGGAAAATATGAGTCAAACCGCATTGCATTTGTACAAACTCCCCAAGATTTTTATAATATTCCCCCTGGAGACCCCTTTGGACATCGAGCCAATTTATTTTATGGACCCATTCAACAAGGTAAAGATGGCATGAATTCAGCTTTCTACACAGGTACAAATGCAGTCCTCAGAAGAGAAGCATTGGTTAGTGTGGGTTTACAATATTTTGCAGATGAATTTGTCAAAGATGGCAAAAAATTAGATGAATTTGAATTAATTGGTGGTGTTTCTAGCAATAGTATTACCGAAGATATGAATACAGCCATGCGGTTGCATAGTTCTGGGTGGAAATCAATTTATCATCATGAATTATTAGCAGAAGGACTTGCTCCTGATGATTTAAGTTCTACCCTCAAACAGCGAATGCGCTGGTCTCAAGGCACAATTCAAGTGTTAATGAGAGAAAATCCTCTCACCAAACCAGGACTGACATTTTGGCAAAGATTACACTATTTTAAGACAACATATAGTTATTTTTCTGGGTTTGCAACTTTGATTTTTATTGCTTGTCCCATTATCTATTTTTTTACGGGAACTATCCCCGTGAAAACTTATGGCTTTGATTTTACTATCCATTTTCTTCCAGCTTTTATAATTAATAGGTTGACTTTTTTAGCCGCTGGTTGGGGAATTAATGCTGCGGAATTATGGCGTTCAGAACAATATTCTATCTCTTTATTTCCCCTATTCATTCAATCTGCATGGAGTGTATTAACCGGACAACCTATTAAATTTCAGGTTACACCTAAGCAGCGACAATCAGGAATCTATCTCCAGCTAATCTGGCCACAACTAACTGTGTTTATTTTAATAATTTTAGGTATAATATGGAGTGTATATCGTTTCGCTATTGGTCAGTTAGAAACTCCTTGGGTTTATTTGATCAACACATTATGGGGTATATATATTTTATCTCTACTTTGGGCAATTATCAGCGCTGCTGTTTGGCAACCACAGGACTTACACAAAATACAAGGAAAGTAGAGGTAATTCATGAATTACCTCTAAGAGGGTGTTTCAACAGAATTGTATACAACCTCACCCCTCACCTCCTCACCCCGTGGGCAAAGTTAATGAAAGTCCTTATTGCTTGTAAATCTATTTTTTAAAGTTATACAAAATGCCTTAAATAGTAGTATAATTTTCAATAGATATGACGATTTTCCCATGGCAAATTTACAAACTAACACAGAAAGGAAGATAATTTATGACTTCTAAAATTCACGTCTTTGAACCATCAGGAATTTTAAACGCCACCTCCGGTAATGAATTACGTCGTCAAATTACTGATATCATTAATAATGGAGTTAATATGCTATTGATTGATATGTCAAAGGTGACGTTTATTGATAGTTCTGGTTTAGGTGCTTTAGTGGGAGCAATGCAAAGTGTTAGAAATGCTAAAGGAGAACTATTTGTATGTTCGATTAATGATCAAGTCAAAATGTTATTTGAATTAACGAAAATCAATCGAGTTTTGAACATATTAAGTAATAGAGAAGTGTTTGACAGCAAAGTATTAGAACTAGAAAATGCTTAATCGTTTGATTCTCTAGGTGAAGTTTTAGCAATTCTAAACTTGTACATATCCGGTTTTTCCCAATCTTATCAGGATGAATAGACAAGTCTAGTTGCACACATATGTTTCAAACCCTTAATTTTTTCTTAGTCTACCCAGGTGGTCTTTGTTTGTGTAGTAGGGATTTATAATCTCCGAAAACTTTTCAAACACCCTTAATAAAAGTTAACATCTTAGGGATTTTGACAGCCACTAAAATTAACTCGTAGTAAAGACAAATCATCATCAAAATTTTCGTTGCCGCTGATATTTATAATCTCAGGTAAGAGTTGATTAATATGATTGTTATTTGTCTGATTATGGGTGAGCAATAAATTAACGAAGGAGTCGAAACCCCAAATTTGTCCCCCTGGTTGCAGCAGTTCGTAAGCACCATCACTAAAAATATATAAAGTGCTGTTTTCTGCAACTTCCAAAATAGCAGTTTCAAAACTGATATCTTGTAAAAAGCCAATGGGTAAATCTAGAGATTCTAGTTTTATAACCTTAATGCTGGAGGGATCATTTCCAAATATTACTACAGCTGGTGGGTGTCCAGCATTGCCATAAACTAGCTGATGATTAACACGATTAAAAACACAGTACAAAATGGTAAAGTATTTATTGCCATGTTTACTCATTTGAAAACTTTCATTGAGCGCCTTGAGAACTTCTGCTGGTTGACAAAAATTAGTATTTGGTAGAGACTGTGATCGCAAGATATTCAATACAGATACAGATAGCAAAGCCGATCCTACACCATGACCAGAGACATCTAATAGATAAATTGCCAAATGCTCATCATCAATCCAATAGTAATCAAAACAATCCCCACCCAACTGTGCTGAAGGTACAAATAAAGATTCTATGGTAACATATCCTACAAGTGGTAATGGTAACAGCGATCGCACATAATCAGCAGCTTCAGCTAGTTCAGTTTCTAAAACTTGCTTTTGATGCTGTAAATCTTGATTTAACTGCTCTAAAATTTGCTTTTGATGCTGCAAATCTCGACTTAATTGATGTAGCCTTAATCCTGCTCTTACCCGTGCTTTTAATTCATTCATCTCAATGGGTTTAGAGATAAATTCATCTGCTCCTGCGTCCAATCCTCTGACACGATCATCTTCCTCTCCTAAAGAAGCTCCTTTTGCAGTCAGAAGAATAAAAAAAGTTGTAGCTAATTCGGGATCTGACTTACAGCAGTTTTCAGGTAAATAAGCCACAGTGGTTGAACCAGTTGAAAGCATCATCTTCTGTAAGATAATTAACTGCAATCGTCATCGCTTCATTGAGGGATTCTAATGTCC
>NZ_JACJPZ010000091.1:0-9221 GCF_014696335.1 Dolichospermum sp. FACHB-1250 | reverse complement strand
GCAGATACAGCGACAATTGGGGTAGCTTTTAATAATACGGGAACAGTCAATGTCGAAGCAGGAACTTTAGTCCTTTCTGGTGGAGGAGTGAATAGTGGAACATTTAACATCACCAGTGGTAAAACACTAGAAATTAATGATTCAGTTTATACATTTACCAACGCAGCAAGAATCAATGGTAGTGGCAAGTTTTTGATTAGCGGTGGAACGCTCAAAGCAGATGGAAATTGGACTTTAGCAGCCCTAGCAAGTAATTGGATTGGAGGAACTTTTGAGAGTGCAAACATTATTACTAATAGCGGTTATTTAACCATTGGTGGTGATTATTATTATTATGTTTACAAATATCTAAATACCCAACTCAATAATACCGGAACTATTGAATTTCAAGTAGGGCGGATTGTTGACGATTACGACGATAGTATTATCGGCACATTGAACAACTCTGGAACTTTCAAAAAAACCACCGCAGATACAGCGACAATTGGGGTAGCTTTTAATAATACGGGAACAGTTGAAGCGAATTTGGGAAACCTGAATTTCAGCAATAGTTACACCCACAACAACGCCAATTTAGTTCTCAAAGGAGGCACTGTTACCTTTAGCAATGCCTTAAATATTAACGGTGGCAGTATAGAAGGTAATGGTAGTATTAACATTGGGGTGACAAATTCCGGTTTACTCAATCCTCGTTATGTAAGTAATACCGAATTTGGTCGCTTAACCATTAATGGTGACTACACCGAAACCAACAGCGCCAGTATTAATATTCAACTGGGGGGAAGTACCGCAGGAACGAACTTTGACCAAGTTGATATTAATGGAAATGCCACTTTTGATGGAACATTGAATGTTAGTCTACTGAATAACTTTACTCCCACCCTTGGTAGTACCTTTGATGTTTTAACTTACGATTCCTTGAGCTTCTTATCTAACCTTAATTTTACAGGGTTAGACATTAACTCAACTCTCCAGTTTGTACCACAGTGGTTTAACAATAAACTCACCTTAAAAGTTGTCAATAAATCAACAGCAACTAATATTAATGTCACCACAAATCAAGATATTGTTAATGCTAGTGACGGTGTATTGTCCCTTCGGGAAGCGGTGATAGAAGCAAATCAAAATGGTTTAGATAATACCATCATTTTGGGCGCACAAACCTATAATTTGAACTTTAGTGGTGACGCTGATGATAATTTTGCCGCTACGGGAGATTTGGATATTTTACCCCGTGGTGGTCGTGTAACTATTCAAGGTCAAGGAGCTAATCAAACCTTTATTACTGCCACTAATTTGGCGAATTTGTTTCAAATTCATCCAGGAGCAACAATCAATTTTTCTAATGTTACTGTTATCAATCCCCTGTTAAATGATACGGTTTCAGTCAGTAAGAATGTTTCCTTGAATCTGAATGTTTTAAACAATGATAAACTCTTAAAATCTCAATCAATTTGGTTAGATGATTTTCAGACAACTTCAGTTAAGGGAGTAACTATCACTCGTGATAATAATGGAACATTTACTGATTTAAGCGATGATCGTTTAATTTATCATCCTATTGCTGGATTTACAGGTCAAGATAGCTTTACCTATACTATTACAGATGGCTTTGTCAAAGAACAAGCAACTGTTACTCTTAATGTTGTTAATGATGCCCCCCCAGCAGTTAATGAGCGTTTGAATACTCCCATGAATACTGCTATCACTTTTGCAATTCTCACCAATAATAGGGATAACAACGGTGATATCATAAATTTTGAAAGCTTCCAGAACACTTCAACATTTGGGGGGACAATTACCAAACTCAATAATCAGTTAACTTATACCCCAAAAGCTAATTTTTCTGGACCAGATACCTTTATTTACAAAGTCAATGATGGCTTTGTTACCACACAATCAACTGTAACTGTTTTAGTTAATGCTCCCCCTAATGCAGTTGTGACAACAACACAAGATACAATCAATTACACCGATGGTTTGTTGTCTTTACGAGAAGCAATTATCCAAGCCAATAATGCCAACATTGATAGTACAATCACCCTTGGGGAAGGAACATACACATTAGCCATTAATGGAGCAAATGAAGATTTAGCCGCCACAGGGGATCTTGATATTAAGCTTCAAAATAAAACTCTGACTATTCGAGGACAAGGTAAAAATAAAACAATTCT
The DNA here is from genome assembly GCF_014696335.1 of Dolichospermum sp. FACHB-1250. Classification (NCBI taxonomy): domain Bacteria; kingdom Bacillati; phylum Cyanobacteriota; class Cyanophyceae; order Nostocales; family Aphanizomenonaceae; genus Dolichospermum; species Dolichospermum sp. FACHB-1250. Next base: position 7,047 of record NZ_JACJPZ010000091.1, on the reverse strand, counting down.
CGATGCTAATAGTTTAGATCGTTTCTTTCAAGTCCATTCGGGAGCAACCGTTATTTTGTCAGGAGTGACGATTAACAAAGGACTAGGAAGTTATGGGGGTGCTTTGGCAAATAACGGCACACTTACCATCCTTGATAGTGATTTCATCAATAACCAAAGTGTTGGTGCAAGAGGAGCTAATGGAGCTAATGGTGCAAATGGCCGGGACAGTTGGGTAACTTACTTCGCAGGTTATTACGGAGCAGGTCCTGTTGCCACACCAGGTGAAAATGGTAAAAATGGTGAAAATGGTGAAGATGGGAAAGGTGGTGCAATTTACAATAGTGGTACACTGACTATCTCTAATAGTCTAATTGAAAACAATAAAGTAACTGGATCTCAAGGCGGAACTGGTGGAAATGGTGGGCTGGGGGGAGTGACCCGTTTTCAGATTGATGGGTATATTTTCTATGAGTATAAACCTAATGGAAACCCTGGAAGCAATGGTAGCAATGGAAATGCTTACGCTGGTGCTATCTACAACGAAAATACAGGATCAATTTTCATTAATGCCGGTCAATTTGCGAATAATTTAGCGACTCCCATAACAGGAGGAACTGCGGATAATGGTGATGCAAATGGAATCTACAATAATGGTGGGACAGTAACTATTAATAATACAGTTCTACCAGTCTTAGCGATCGCACCCACCAATGCAGTGCAAACCGAGGGTAATTCGGGCTATAAAGCCTTTACTTTCACCGTGACTCGATTGGGTGCAACCACAGGCACAAATACCGTTAATTGGGTAGTCACAGGAAGAGGTAATAATCCTGCTAATGCTACAGATTTTGGCGGAACATTCCCATCAGGAACCGTGACTTTTGCTGCGAATCAAACATCCAAGGTAATTACAGTGAATGTCCGTGGAGATAGCACCATTGAACCCGATGAAAACTTTATTGTCACCCTTTCCAATCCTACTAATGGCGGTGTCATCACCACGGCCACGGCAACGGGAACTATTCAAAACGATGATACTGCCTTGGCGATCGCACCCACCAATGCAGTGCAAACCGAGGGCAATTCTGGCAATAAAGCCTTTACTTTCACCGTCACCCGATTAGGTGCAACCACAGGCACAAATACCGTTAATTGGGTAGTCACAGGAAGAGGTACTAATCCTGCTGATGCTACAGATTTTGGCGGAACATTCCCATCAGCAACCCTGACCTTCGCCCCAGGTGAAACCTCTAAAATTATTACCGTCAACCCGCAAGGTGATATTACCCAAGAGACTAGCGAACAATTTAAAGTCACCCTCTCCAACCCCAGCAATGGTGCAACCCTCACCGCCGCCACTGCTGTAGGCACTATTCAAAACGACGACTTTATTGGTAACGACACTAACAACAGTCTCACGGGAACTGCCAACAATGACTATATTGAAGGCAAAGGGGGCAATGATACCCTCAACGGCGGCATTGGCGACGATACTCTCATTGGTGGTTTAGGTGACGACAACCTCAATGGTGGTGCAGGTATTGATACTCTCATTGGTGGAATTGGTAACGATATCTATGTTGTGGATACAATCACCGATACCATTACGGAAAATACTAATGAAGGGACAGATACCATTCAATCTAGTGTTACTTTTACTATTACCACCTTACCCAATATCGAAAACCTGACATTAACAGGAACAGCCGCAATTAACGGCACAGGGAATACTGGTAATAACCTCATCATAGGTAACAGCGCCAATAACATCCTCATGGCTGGTTTAGGTGACGACAACCTGAATGGTGGTGCAGGTATTGATACCCTCATTGGTGGTTTAGGTAACGATATCTACGTTGTGGATACCACCACTGACATCATTAGTGAAAATGTGGGAGAGGGAACAGATACCATTCAATCTAGTGTTACTTTTACTATTGCCACCTTACCCAATATCGAAAACCTGACATTAACAGGAACAGCCGCAATTAAAGGGACTGGTAATGATGGTAATAACCTCATCATAGGTAACAGCGCCAATAACATCCTTAACGGTGGCTTAGGTAAGGACAACCTCAATGGTGGTGCAGGTATTGATCGTTTTGACTACCGTAATTTAGCTGATTCCGTTTTCAGTAGCTTTGATGTGATTACGGAGTTTAATGCTAATGTTAGTAATGATTTATTCCTTGTTTCTACTGCCCGCAGCGGATTCTCTAATGCCGGAATTGTGACAACACTTGATCCAACAGCCATTACAGCTAAGTTAACCACTGTTAATTTCGGTGCTAAAGCTGCTGCTCAATTCTCCTTTGGTAGCCGTACCTTTGTGGCTATTAATGATGCTACAGCCGGATTTGATAGCACTACTGATGCTATTATTGAGGTAACAGGTTTAACTGGCACTCTGGGAATTAGTAACTTTACCACTGCATTGGTTTAGTATTTTAGAACCTTTAAAATACCAATAAAATAGGGTGGACAAACAGCCCAACTTTAACACGACAAAGCAATATTATATTTGCCTCAAATTTTTCAAACATCTTCTTTCAGAAGTCGGATATTTTATGGCTTAAAATTTGTTAAAAAACATTACAATATATTTCTTGATTTTAATTCAATGCTACAATAGGAAAAGAAATATTTATTAATAAAAAAATTATTATTTATTTGATAATTTTTGGTAATTCAATATGATTAACAATAAAATTCAACCTAGACAAGCATTAAACAAAGGATTTCTGAGAATTAAACCAATTAGAAATGAGTTTGAGATATTTAAAAGGAATCTGATTACACTAATTAATCAAATTGATGAAAATGAAAGAGAGGAATTTCATAAAAATATTCTTACTGATTTTTTGAAAAATACCTATTATGGTGCTGATTACTTAATCAATATTAAAGCAAATAATGACCTAGTAATTTATAATGGCAAAGATACTAAAAGCAGTGTTGGTGTGATTTTAGAAGCTAAAAAGGTAAATAACAATGAAATGCTCAAGGTTGATAATTTAAATACTAAAGCATTACAACAATTAGTTTTATACTTTTTACGAGAACGGATTACAAATAAAAATCCAGAAATTAAATATTTAATTGCTACTAATGTTTATGAATGGTTTGTTTTTGATGCGACAATTTTTGAAAATTTGTTTGCTCAGAATACACAATTAGTTAAGCAATTTACTGATTTTGAAGAAAAACGTCTATCTAATTCTCGTACTGATTTTTTTTATCAAGAAATTGCTCAACCCGCAATAGATGAAATTCAAAATCAATTAGTTTTTACACATTTTGATATTAGGGATTATCAACAGTATTTAATTAATCAAAATCCGGAAAATGATCAGAAACTGATTCCTTTATTTAAGCTGTTTTCACCACAGCATTTATTGAAGCTACCTACTACTAATGATAGTAATAGTTTAAATAAAAACTTTTATAGTGAATTACTACACATTCTTGGTTTAACCGAAATTAAAGAAGGTAGTAAAAAATTAATTCAGCGTAAATCAATTCATGAAAGGGAACAGGGTTCATTAATTGAAAATACTATGACTCGGTTGCAAGAATTACGCAAGATTGATAGATTAGAAAATTCAGAACAATTTGGAGAAAACAACGAAGATAGACTTTTTAATATTAGTTTAGAATTAGCTATTACTTGGATTAATCGCATTCTCTTTTTAAAATTATTAGAATCTCAATTAATCAACTATCATCAAGGTAATAAGTCTTTTGCATTTCTCAATTTAGCAAAAATTCAAGATTTTAGTAATCTCAACCGTTTATTTTTTGGTGTTTTATCTCATAGACCAGAGGAAAGAGAAGAACATATAAAAAATCTTGTTGCTAATATTCCTTATTTGAATAGTTCTTTATTTGAAGTATCAGAAATTGAACATCAAACAATAGTTATTAGTAATTTAGTCAATGATGAGAAACTTTCTATTTTTAATCATACAGTTCTTAAAGATAATCATGATCATAAACGTACAGGAAAATTAAAAGCACTAGAATATATTTTTGAATTTCTTGATGCTTACGATTTTAGTAGTGAAGGTACAGAACAAATTCAAGAAGAAAATAAAACGTTGATTAATGCGTCTGTTTTAGGGTTGATTTTTGAAAAAATTAACGGTTATAAAGATGGTTCTTTCTTCACTCCTGGCTTTATTACTATGTATATGTGTCGGGAAACTATCCGCAGAGCAGTTTTACAGAAGTTCAGGGAAATTAAAGGTTGGAACTGTAAAAATATGGATGAATTATATGATAGAATTACAGATAAAAAAGAAGCTAATCAGATTATTAATAGTTTAAAAATTTGTGATCCAGCAGTCGGTTCTGGACATTTTTTAGTTTCAGCTTTAAATGAAATTATTACTATTAAAAGTGAGTTAAAAATTTTACTTGATAAACAAGGTAGAACTTTAAGAGATTATCATCTAGAAATCGAAAATGATGAGTTAATTATTACAGATGATGACGGAAAATTTTTCACATATAATCCTAAAAATCCAGAAAGTAGACGCATACAAGAAACACTTTTTTATGAAAAACAGACAATTATTGAAAATTGTTTATTTGGTGTAGATATAAATCCTAACTCAGTAAAAATTTGTCGGTTACGTTTGTGGATTGAACTTTTAAAGAATGCTTATTATAAGACCTCACCCCTAACCCCTCTCCTACAAGGAGAGGGGAATTTAGGAGAACTACAAACTTTACCAAATATTGATATTAATATTAAAACTGGTAATTCTTTAATTAGTCGTTTTCCTTTAAATTGGGATTTACGGACGATTTTGAAAAAAAGCGATTGGAATATTGAAAGTTATAGAAATGCTATAAAAACCTATCTCCACCCTGATAATAAAGATCAAAAACAGGAAATGGAACGATTAATTAATGATATTAAGGGTAATATAAGCACAGAAATTAGTAGCAATGATCCGAACATAGAGAAACGAAATCAAAAAATTGCAGAACTTCGTCATTTACGAGATCAAAAGTCATTATTTGTAGAAAGTAAAGCAGAAGCAAAAAGTCGTCAAAAAAAGCAAGAAAAGTTAGAACAAGAAATTAATCAACTCAATGCTGAAATTGAAGATAAAAAAAGCGGTAAATTTTATCAAAATGCTTTTGAATGGCGGTTTGAATTTCCTGAAGTTTTGAATGATGAAGGTGATTTTATCGGTTTTGATGTCGTAATTGGAAATCCTCCTTATATTTCACTATCTAAAATTAAAGAAAAAAATCAAACGGCTTATTTTGAAAATAATTATCAAACTTATACAAAGGGTGCAGATATTTATTGCTTGTTTTACGAGAAAGGAAGTTGTTTATTAAGAAAAGAAGGATTTTTAACTTACATTACTTCTAATTCTTGGTTAAAAACTATTTATGGTGATTTACTGAAAAAATATTTAATTGAAAATCTGCAACCTCAGACTTTATTAAATATCGAAGATATGCAAATTTTTGAGGAAGCTACTGTAGAATCAAATATTATCATCTTGAAAAAAGATCAAGTTAATGAATTTTTTGATGTTGCTAGTCTCAATAATAATTATCTTATCGGTTCTTCATTAAATGAGTATTTCGATAAACATTGTTTTCAATTTATAATACCTAATACATCAGAATGGATTATCGGTAATGAAGAAACCGTAAGTTTGAAACAAAAAATAGAGCAATCCTCTAAACTTTTAAAAGAATTTGATATTAATATTAATAGAGGTTTGCTTACTGGACTAAATGCAGCTTTTATTATCAATGAAGAAACTAAAAATCAATTAATTGCTGAAAGCTCTAATTCTGCTGAAATAATTCAGCCAATTTTAAGAGGTAGAGACTTAAAAAAATATAGTTATGAATTTTCTGGATTTTATCTAATTAATACACATAATGGAGTTGCAAAAAATAATATTGAGAGAATTAAAGTTAAAGAAAATTATCCATTTATCTATAATTATCTGCTTTCTTTTCTTCCTGAAATAAAACAACGACAAGATCAGGGTAAGCATTGGACAAATCTTAGAAATTGCGCTTATTTAGAAGATTTTCATAAACCTAAAATTGTTTGGGGTGAAATTTCTGATCAACCCAAATTTGCTTTTGATGACTCTAACTATTATGCTGAAGCTACTACATTTTTAATGACTGGTGAGAAACTTAAATATTTGTTAGCAATTTTAAATTCAAAACTATCAGAATGGTATTTTAACCAGATTTCAACTACTACAGGAATGGGTACAAATAGATGGAAAAAGTATAAAATTGAAATGTTACCCATTAAAGAACCTACGGAAACTGAAGAATTGTTATTAGAAAAAATAGTTAATCAAATCCTCACCGCTAAAAAATCAGATCCAAAAGCAGATACAACTGCATTAGAAGCAGAAATAGATCAGTTAGTTTATCAACTTTACGAACTAACAGCAGAAGAGATAAAAATTATAGCAGGATAAACACCACAAATCTTACAGCAAGTAGCTTTGAGTGAGGTACACCTTGTGCGGGCAAGATGCCCGCACCACAAGAGTTTTATTATTAATATCTGTACTTCATAAACGGATAACTGCTGTATCTAAAAGATAAAGCAAGTTCGGCTTGAGTGAGGTACACTTTGTGCGGGCAAGACTTGTACTGAGATTGGTCGAAGTATGCCCGCACCACAAGAGTTTTATTATTAATATCTGTACTTCATAAACGGATAACTGCTGTATCTAAAAGATAAAGCAAGTTCGGCTTGAGTGAGGTACACTTTGTGCGGGCAAGACTTGTACTGAGATTGGTCGAAGTATGCCCGCACCACAAGAGTTTTATTATTAATATCTGTACTTCATAAACGGATAACTGCTGTATCTAAAAGATAAAGCAAGTTCGGCTTGAGTGAGGTACACTTTGTGCGGGCAAGATGCCCGCACCACAAGAGTTTTATTATTACAGCACTTCCCGGTGTTATGAGGTACAGTAACAACAATTAGTGAACCAATTTTTTAAATGTTGAGGATTCATCAAATCGAGAGCAACAGAAATAACTTTATCAACTATTTC
>NZ_JACJPZ010000090.1:0-9645 GCF_014696335.1 Dolichospermum sp. FACHB-1250 | reverse complement strand
AGAAGGTTGTTTGACCAAAAGCGGTTTTTTCATTGGGATTTGGAATTTCCAGAGGTTTTTATTGATTTAGAAAGTGCTAGTTGGAAAGAAAATCCCGGTTTTGATGCTGTGATCGGAAATCCACCTTATGGATCGACTTATAAAGACTATACAAATGCTAAATTACAATATATTAGTAATACTGTTATCTCCAAAGATATTTATCTATTTTTTATTGAACTTTCATTAGATATAATTTCCAAAATTGGTACTATAGGCTTAATTACTCCTAATACATGGATGACTTTAGAAAGTGGTTGTGATTTTAGGAAATTAGTTTTACAAACTACACAATTAATTAAGATAGCAGAATTTAGATCGGCTTTTCAAGATGCAATTGTAGAAACTGCTGCTTTAATAGCTTCTAAAGATGTTAATAGTTGTAAAAACACAGAAGTTTTAAATTTTGCAAATCAGGAAATCATTACTAGATATTTTCGTTTGACATCTGAATGGTTATTAAATGAAGGCTATGTAATTGATTATTATTTAAATATGGAAGAAATTAGTATTTTGAACAAGTCTATTAATCAATGTATTAAATTAGAAGAATTAGTTAATATATGTGGAGGTACAAAATTATATCAAAAAGGAAAAGGTAATCCACCTCAAACGCAGTTAGTTGTCAAGGAAAAACCATATACATCAAATAAATTACTACCAGATTTTGAACCACTAATTACAGGTGGAGATATACAAAAATATGTCACTCAAAACGAGCTTATTTATGTTAAATATGGTGTATGGTTAGCTGAACCAAGAAATGAAAGTATATTTAGAAATCAAAAAATTATAGTCCGACGTACTGATGATTCAATTATTGCAAGTATTGATTGTGATTTGAGGATTTGTCAAAATTCTGTACATTGTCTTCTCAAAAAACAAGATAGTATTTTTTCTGATTATTTTTTGTTATCAATATTAAATTCTTTTTATATTAAATGGTGGTATCAAAAGAAAAATTTTCAGATGGTTGGTAAGCCTTTTGCTGAAGTTAAAGTTATTTATTTGTCAAGAATACCAGTTCCAAAAATCTCCTTCACAACTCCCGCAGAAAAACGTCAAACTTATCTAGAAAACACAATTAACTTTTACCAACAATATCAAATCAATTATAACCCAAATATCCTACTTAGCCAAATTGATCACCACCTCAACCAACAACCAGAAGAAGCAGACGTAATTCATGACTTACTGGCATATTTAGCCGAACAAATGATAGAATTAAATAAACAAAAACAAACAGAAATCAAAGGCTTTTTAACATGGTTAGCCAGATTAATCGGTACTGATATTGATAATCTTACCAATAAATCTAAAATTCAAAATTATTTAGGTGATTATTATAAACAAAAACAAGCAGACAACCATTTAACCCTTGACGAATTAATTGATATTCTCAAGAAAAACAAGAAAAAACTAAAAATTGATATCAGCGGTAGAAAAGAACAAGAAACATTAGCCAAAGAATACCAAGCCAGCTTAAACACACTCCTACCCATCAAAAAACAACTAAAACAATGTGATTGGTTAATTGATGAAATCGTTTATAAATTATATAAATTAACTCCAGAAGAAAAAGCGATCATTGAAGGAGAAAATAATTAAAAAATTCTAATTAAAAAATTCTAATTAAAAAATTCTAATTAAAAAATTCAGATCACCGACTTTTTGAGCATTGTTCCTTAAAACTAAAAAACTTTGTACCTCATGAGCATGAGAACTGCTATAATCAATACTACTAACTGAGGAAAGCCCAAAAACAACAAAATGTTACCACAATCATATCAAACAATTTTCCGCCAGCATGAAAATATCTATATTTTATATTTTTATCCTGTTTATCCTTTAATCCTGGACATCCTGATTATAACAATATTTACTGACAATATTTATTAATAGATTTATTAATAAATCTTGATATTTAAATTGAAAACTTTAAAGTAACATCGGTTTCGTGATATAATAAGTATTTAAATCAGTTAAATCAATATTTTGCTATCATCAACATCTACCACAGATAAAAAACTCTATGCTTACCCAAGAATCACCCAAAACTCAAACCATAAACTGGAAACCCATAATCAAAAAATTTGTCGCAGTCCTGGGAGAAAAAGGTGTAGTACAACGCAAAGAAGAACTCCTTACCTATGAATGTGACGGTTTAACCAGCTATAAACAATGTCCCCCCGTCGCAGTCTTACCAAGAACCACAGAACAAGTATCAGAAATCGTCAAAATTTGCAATCAATTCTCCGTTCCCTTTATTGCTAGAGGTTCGGGAACAGGTTTATCCGGTGGTGCTTTACCAGCAGAAAATTCTGTTTTAATTGTCACTTCATTAATGCGACAAATCTTAAAAATAGACTTAGAAAATCAACGGGCTGTTGTCCAACCGGGAGTAATTAATAGTTGGGTAACTCAAGCAGTTAGCGGCGCTGGTTTTTATTTTGCACCAGACCCTTCTAGTCAAATTATTTGTTCTATTGGTGGTAATATCGCCGAAAATTCAGGAGGGGTACATTGTTTAAAATACGGTGTGACAACAAATCATGTTTTAGGTTTAAAAATAGTCCTTCCTCATGGTGAAATTGTTGATATTGGTGGACAAATTCCCGAAACTCCAGGTTATGATTTAACCGGTGTCTTTGTCGGTTCAGAAGGTACTTTAGGAATTGCGACAGAAATCACTTTAAAAATTCTCAAAAGTGCCGAATCAATTTGTGTTTTATTAGCAGATTTTACCAGTGTAGACGCTGCCGCTGCAACGGTTTCTGATATTATCAGCGCGGGCATTATTCCTGGTGGGATGGAAATGATGGATAATATTAGTATTAATGCTGTAGAAGATGTAGTTGCCACTAATTGTTACCCTCGTGATGCCGCTGCTATTCTATTAGTAGAAATTGATGGTTTAGAAGTCGAAGTTTCTGCTAATAAACAGCGAGTTAAAGAAATTTGTCAAAACAATGGAGCGCGAAATGTGACTAGTGCTAGTGACCCAGAAACCAGATTAAAATTATGGAAAGGTAGAAAAGCAGCTTTTGCCGCTGCGGGACATATTAGCCCAGATTATTATGTACAAGATGGTGTAATTCCTCGCACTCAATTACCTTATGTTCTCCAAGAAATTGAGCGGTTAAGTCATCAATATGGTTATCCCATTGCTAATGTTTTTCACGCTGGAGATGGTAATTTACACCCATTAATTTTATTTGATAATTCCATACATGGAGAATTGGAAAAAGTCGAAGAATTGGGGGGAGAAATTCTCAGATTATGTGTAAGAGTGGGTGGTAGTATTTCTGGTGAACATGGTATTGGTGCTGATAAAAAATGCTATATGCCAGATATGTTTAGTCAAGCTGATTTAGAAACAATGCAATGGGTAAGACAGGTATTTAATCCCCAAGGTTTAGCAAATCCTGGTAAGATTTTTCCTACTCCTCGCACTTGTGGAGAAGCGGCAAAAGTATCTATTCAAAAATTCCCAGATGTAGAAAGATTTTAACAAAAAAGTTAGGAATCAGGAATATATACAGCAGTTACCGCTATTATGAAGTACAAATATTAATGATAAAACTCTTGTGGTGCGGGCATCTTGCCCGCATAATATGTACTTTACTCAAGCTAAACTTGCTGTAGCTATTCCTGGTATTATGAAATACAGTTTTGATCACCTGTATTTCCTTCCTAATTCTCTATTTTTCTCTGTCTTTAATTCTTCCTCCTTACTCCTGAGTTATTACATTTTTCTAATGACTTTACCTAATTGGATTACTTTTTCTCGACTGCTGGGAATACCTTTTCTACTCTACGGTTTATACAATCCTACAAATCAAGCCAAATGGATATGTTTAACTATATTTTTAATTGCGGCTCTAACTGATTGGTTAGATGGATATTTAGCCAGAAAATTGAATCAAATTAGTGAATTAGGTAAATTTCTTGATCCTTTGGTAGATAAATTATTGGTACTTGCACCATTATTAGTATTAGTAGAATTAGGAAAAATTCCAGCTTGGGGAGTTTTTATAATTTTAGCACGGGAATTAGCGATCGCTGGTTGGCGAGTTAATCAAACTACTATCACTGGTGCAAATATTTGGGGTAAACTGAAAACAGTTAGTCAAATTATTGCCATATCTCTCCTAATTGCTCCCTTATCTCCAATTTGGCAAACTCCTATTTTAATTGCCTTTTGGATATCGGTAATATTAACGATTATTTCAGGAATAATTTATCTCATTCCTCAAAAAATTAGTGAGTAAAATCAAAGTAGAGCATATTAAATGTCTAGAATAGAAGGCTTTAGAGTTAGAAATTACAGAGTTATTCGTGATATTACCTTGGGGAAATTGTGGAATACACAAAGTGCCAAGCCATTAACACCAATGACAGCGGTTATTGGTAAGAATGGCGTGGGAAAAAGCACGATTTTTGACATTTTTGGCTTTCTTGCTGATTGCTTAAAAAATGGAGTAGAAGAAGCTTGTTATGCTCATGGTCGTGGTGGGTTTGAAAAAATTCTCTCTCAAGGACAACAGGGAAGTATTGAGTTTGAAATCTATTATAAAGAAGATGGTAATGCCCGACCAATTACTTATGAATTAGCCATAGATATTGACTCATTTCAAAGACCTTATGTAAAAAAAGAGAGACTGAGACAACGCAGAATAGGACAAGATAAGGGAAAACCTTTTTCTTTTTTAATTCTCAATGAAGGCAGAGGAATCGCATGGAAAGGTGAACAACAAGGTAAGCAAGATGATTTTGATGTGTCAGATTTAATGGATAAAATCCAAAGAGGTGAAGCAGAAGAAGAAACTAAAGAAACCGAAGTAGTTGAACTTGATGATCCGCGAAAACTGGGAATTGCTACTTTAGGTTCACTTAAACAACATCCCCGAATTTCTATGTTTAGAAGATTTATTGAAGGGTGGTATTTAAGCTATTTTACACCTGATGCTGCCCGCAGTTTACCTCTAGCCGGACCACAAAAGCATTTGAATATTCATGGAGATAATTTAGGTAATGTAGTTCAATTTATGGAAAGAGAACATCCCAAAAAGTTTCAATCCATACTGGAAAAAATAGCGAATAAAATTCCTGGTGTCAACAAGATTAGCACTTACCCAAGTCCAGATGGAAGACTGCTTTTGTGTTTCAACGACAAGGGATTTCAAGACCCATTTTATTCTCAACAAATGTCAGATGGTACACTCAAAGTATTTGCCTATCTTCTGATGTTAGAAGACCCTTCACCACCACCATTTTTGTGCATCGAAGAACCGGAAAATGGACTTTATCATAAACTTTTAGAAACCCTAGCCAGAGAATTTCGAGAACACACTAGAGGTCAGAAAGGTGGGTCACAAATATTTGTGACAACACATCAACCATATTTTGTAGATGCTCTTGAACCTGAAGAAGTTTGGGTATTAGAAAAGGGTGAGGATGGATTTGCTAAAATTAAGCGGGCTAGTGAAGATCCTCTGATAAATAATCTTGTTTCTGAGGGTTTGCCCCTGGGTGGACTTTGGTACAGTGACTATTTCGACGCAAGGTGAATATATGCACTTTGAGATATTAGTTGAGGATATTTCTGGCAAAACTACTCTTGATATTCTTGTTCCAAAAATTATTAACCCCGAACAACACACATTTAATATTCATGCTTACAAAGGAATAGGGCATATTCCTAAAAATCTTACATCTAATTCTGATCCCAAAAAACGAATTTTGCTCGACCAATTACCGCGACTTATTCAAGGCTATGGTAAAACATTTGCCAGTTATGCCCCTAGTTATCATGCTGTTCTGATCATTATTTGCGATCTTGATTACCGATGTTTGAGTGTTTTTCGCAAAGAATTACTGAATATTGTAGACTCTTGTGAACCTAAACCAAAGACGCAATTTTGTATTGCTATTGAGGAAGGAGAAGCATGGTATTTAGGTGATTTAGCAGCAGTAAAGACGGCTTATCCAAATGCCAAACTAGCAACCCTAAATTCTTATGCTAATGATGATATTTGTGGCACATGGGAGAAGTTAGCCGACGCAGTATATCCTGGTGGTTGTCAAAAGTTGTCTCAACTTCCTTATCAGGTAATTGGTAAAGAGAAAACAACTTGGGCTGAAAAGATATCTCCTCTAATGGATATTGATAATAATCAATCACCAAGCTTTTGTTATTTTCGAGATCAGCTTCGACGTTTAAGTGAGCAGTAAAGCAAGAAATGGCAATAAAAAACCCTGGCGAAACTGACCAGGGTTAATTAGGAGAAAATTTGAATGACGATTAGATACAAATACCGAAGCGGGAAATTTTAGCTAACCCCCAAGGTAATTAGAACTATAGAAGTTAAAAATAATATTGCTACTACACCTTGAAAGGCATAGGTGCTTTGTTGCGCTTTTGTAGGAAATTCTGCGTAGTAAAGTTTGGGTTCTTTGGCATAGTTGTTAAGAATGCCTTTTTCATCACTTGTGGTATACATAATGTTTTTTCTTGGGTTTGTTACTTTATGTAAACTAATATAACAATATCTTTACAAAGTGTCAATAGAACTTGACAAAAAAATAATTGATGCTAGAAGTAAGTGCTGCTTACCTGGAAGCGCCAGAAAAAATCTCGGTGACAGCAGCCATAAAAAAACCCACCTGCGCGGGTTTCCAGTGGAAAGTTAGCAAAGGTGGTTGAAAATCAATGAAATTGAAAATTTAGCCACAAAATGTTTTAGCAGTTTACAAACAAGTTGTGAACTGCTTGTGACTTTACCCATAACTTTGCCGTCAACAACACTATAACCCTCATTCTTGCGTCAGCTAATTTTGGATGAAATTGACAGCATTGTTAAAATTAAATCAACTAACCCAGAGCCAAACTGACCCCAAGCAACTGCAAACCGTAGGAGATAACGAACCATGATCGCAGCCAAAGACAACGCCCCTCACCTCACCCCAGAAGAATATTTCACTTGGGAAGAAAAGCAACTAGAAAAACACGAACTGATCGACGGTCAAGTTTACGCCATGACTGGCGGTAGCGTTAATCATAGCCGCATTGCAATTCGATTTGCGACTATGGTTGATACCCATTTAGACGCTAGTAGTTGCATAACAGGTAACTCTGACCTGAGAGTTAATATTGTTGGCACAAATAACTACACTTATCCCGATATTAGCGTCACCGGCGATGATCGCGATAAAACCACAACCCAATATATTACCTACCCCTGCTTAATCATTGAAGTTCTCTCAAAAACTACCGAAGCCTACGACAGAGGCGGCAAATTCAGAATGTATCAAAATAACCCGGTCTTGAAAGATTACCTGTTGGTTAGTTCCACTGCGATGGAAATAGATTTGTATCACAAAAATGATGCAGGACAATGGATGATTATTAACTATGGAGAAGGTGACACCATTGAACTAAAAAGCATCAATCTCAGCTTCCCCATTGAACAAATCTATCGCGGTTTAAATCTTGAACCAGAGAATGGGGAATAATAAAAGCATTACCTAACTAGGGCTTGCTGAATAAACACCGTGACAAATCAATGACTTGAGGGGGATAGAAGATGAATAGGTGCAAGAAAAAGAGTTAAAACGGGTAAAAACCCTTACATAAAAGCTTAATAAGATATATAAAAAAGCGCAAAAACAAGAAACAGCACCAGAAAAAATCTCGGCTACAGCAGCCATAAAAAAAACCACTTGAGCGGGTTTCCAGTGGAAAGTTAGCAAAGATGGGTGAAAATCAATGAAATTGAAAATTTAGCTACAAAATGTTTTAGCAGTTCACAAACAAGTTGTAAACTGCTATGAAAACGGGATTGTGTTTTTTTAAATGGGCAGTACCAGACTCGAACTGATGACATCCTGCTTGTAAGGCAGGCGCTCTACCAACTGAGCTAACCGCCCGTTTTCTTTACTCAATTAATATAGCATAGCCTTTGAAAATTTTGCAAGTCTTTTGAGAAAATTTTTTTGGGGATTGGGAAAGGCTGATGTGAACGGGATTGAGCTATACTAATTGAGGGTTTTACTGTTAATTTGATATTTTTAATTTGCCAAGATGCCCTCTGGTCAAACGCATGATCGCATTACTATCTGGTCTATGCCTGTTGTGGCGGGTATAACATTGATTTCCACTCACAGCAGTAATATGACTTTGTTAGTGGCGGGTGGATTTATGTTTGGGGGGCTGATGTTTGGTCCCGATTTGGATATTTACTCCCGTCAATTTCAGCGTTGGGGTGTTCTGCGGTGGATTTGGCTACCTTATCAAAAAAGTCTGCGCCATCGGTCTTTTTTATCTCACGGTCCGATTATTGGTACAACCTTAAGAGTGGTGTATCTGACAACTTTTTTAGCATTGGTGGCCATTGTGCTGGTGATGATTTTCACCAAGTTGGGAAATGTGGCTTGGAACTGGGGCGAAGTGTGGGGAACTGTGGGGAAGACCATCTATATGTATTATGGAGAATTTTTTGCCCTCTTTGTCGGCTGTGAACTCGGTGCAATGAGCCATTCTTGTAGTGATTGGACTGTTTCCGGTTATAAACGATTTCAAAAACAGGGTATTCAAGGTTTACTCCCCCGTGGCAAAATTAAGAAACGTAAAGTTAGCCCCAGTCGTCGCAGTGTCAAAAAGCGGTAAAAAATATGGCAGTTAATCAGACTTTAGAGGCATTACAAGAGTTAATAAATGTAGTAGCGAAATTGCGATCTCCCCAAGGTTGTCCTTGGGACTTGGCACAAACCCCATCAAGTCTAACTCCCTATGTAATTGAAGAGGCTTATGAGGTAGTAGACGCGATTCAAACTGGGGATAAACAGGCTATTGCTGAAGAATTAGGTGATTTATTATTACAAGTAGTATTACAGGCGCAAATTGCCAGTGAAGCGGGTGATTTTTCTCTGCAAGAAGTTGCAAAGGGGATTGCTCAAAAGCTAATACGTCGTCATCCTCATGTATTTGCTGATATGACTGTGGCAAGTATGGAAGAGGTACACAAAAATTGGGAAACGATTAAAGCAGCAGAAAAAGGAGAAACTGTAGAAGAGCAAAAACTCAGTCATAAATTAAATCGTTATCGTCGTAGTCTTCCCCCCTTAAATGCGGCCATGAAGATATCTGAAAAAGCTGCTCAGGTTGGTTTTGAGTGGAATAATGTAGATGAAGTTTGGGGCAAATTTCATGAAGAGTTAGGGGAATTTCAACAGGCTTTAGCTGAAGAAACCAAAGAAAGACAAGAATCCGAATTAGGTGATTTACTATTTGCCATTATTCAAATTGCCAGATGGCATAAACTTGATCCTAGTGCGGGTTTACAAGGGACAAGTCAGCGATTTATTCAACGATTGCAAAAAATGGAGGATGTGATTGAACGTCCGTTGACAGATTATAGTTTAGAAGAATTAGATGCCCTGTGGCAACAGGCTAAAGCCCAACTTGGTCATTAGACATCAGGTAAATTTAAATCCCACATTCCGCACCCCAAACTGTCACAGAGGTAAATTACGTAGAGAAAAAATTAAAGAGAGCATCAAAACAAACATATAAAGTGAAAAAAGGCATTTGAGAAACAGTAAATC
>NZ_JACJPZ010000009.1:0-99853 GCF_014696335.1 Dolichospermum sp. FACHB-1250 | reverse complement strand
ATATATTGGTTGCAAAATTGGACGAATTTAGATAAACTCTCTGGTGTTGATGATGTCATAGGTTTTTTCTGAACAACAAGATACTCGACTTGTCAATAATTACAAAAATAACATTTAATTTCCCCAGGAAGTCGCGCGAAAAAAGCAGAATTAAGGCTTGACAATTGATTTTAAAAATGTTATCATAAAAACGACGAGGAAGAACTATCATCTCCTTCATCACTTCATAGTGACAGCAGTTCCCGATATTATGAAATACAGATATTAATAATAAAACTCTTGTGGTGCGGGCATCTTGCCCGCACAAAATGTACTTCACTCAAAGCTACTTGCTGTAATTTATCTCCTCATCAAATCCCGCGAAAAAAGTAGAATTAAGGCTTGACAATTGATTTTAAAAATGTTATCATAAAAACGACGAGGAAGAACTATCATCAAATAATCAGAAAACATCCTAGGGTGTGTTAGCATTGCGTAACGCACCTAACCATCATCTCCTTCATCACTTCATAGTGACAGCAGTTCCCGATATTCACAAAATACAGATATTAATAATAAAACTCTTGTGGTGCGGGCATCTTGCCCGCACAAAATGTACTTCACTCAAAGCTACTTGCTGTAATTTATCTCCTCATCAAATCCCGCGAAAAAAGCAGAATTAGGGCTTGACAATTAATTAAAAAAATGTTATCATAGAAGGGACGAGGAAGAACTATCATTAAATAATTGAGGCTTGCTGATAGCGTAGCGTGGCGTTAGCCATATAAACCTAAAACCATTTATTAACAAAGGGTTTCGCGGATTTTTACCACAAAAAAGTGCCAGGTTTTGGCTAATGGTGTTTCAAAATGAATTGCATTTTTCTTTGTCGGATTTGGAAAATTGCCGTGTCTGCCGTGTCTGCCGACAGGCAGGAGGATATCCAGACAGTTAAAACTGTTCCCAATTAAGAGTTAAGAGTTCCCTTCTCTCAACTTCTCGGTTTAGCATAATAAGTACCGGAGAACTTTAACTTTTCAAGGAGAAACAGCCATTGGTAATTTAGAAACAGAAAATATTGTGGTTAAAGGAGGTAATTCTGGACAGAAAGTAATAACAAAAATTATCCCCCAAGAAAATAGGTAATACAGCAGTTCCCAGTATTATGAAGTACAGATTTAGGATTATACAATTTAGCTGCGTAACAGCTTAACGATAATCTCTGACCAAATGGGGACACCCCTACTTTTGAAACCCTCTACGTTGTCCATAATATACTGTTTTAAATTTGACCTGATTTGTTCCCGGATGATAAATAGTGTAAGTAGCTTCTCCTGGGGTTCGTCCCACATTTCCTACCCCAACTACTTGACGGGAACCGGTGGTGACTATTTCTGGGGAAAATTGACTATCTAGAGTGGTAATTTTACTGTTGATAGAACCCCCTTGTAATTTGTATTGGAAGGTTAAACCAGAACGACCGCAAAAGAGGTTATTCGCTTGCATCCGTGATAATCTATCTAACATTTGTATGGGAGGAGTTTGGGGATTAAGTTCTTCACTCACACCCACGGTTGAACCATGTATTAATAAACAATCTAACTCAAAAAAACCAAAATCGAGCGATCGCAACCATTGTACTGTTTGACGAGAAACACAATCCCACAATCTTTGTACAGTGTCACCTCCATATTTTGCTATCAATTCTGGTGCGTCTGCGGTTGGTCCCCAACCATGTAAAATTAAACATTGTTCTTCCCACCATCCTTTACAAATCATCGGTGCTAATTCACCCCGTCGCAGTGATTTGACTCTTTGTACCAACCCTTCAGATTCCTGTGTTGGACCGACTAAATCACCGATAATGTATAATGCCTCTATATAACGGCTTTGACGTTTAATATCAGCCATTACAGCCTCATAGGCTGACAAATTTCCTTCAATTCCACTCAAAATCGCCCACATAATCAATTTTAGATTTTAGATTTTAGATTTTAGATTTTAGATTTTAGATTTTATCTGGTACAAACATGAGTTGGATCATCTGCGCGTTCTGCGTATTCTAAGCCATGAGCCAAGCGCCAAGCAAAAATTTCTGGTAATCCTTTTTGGATAATTGCTGCACAGGTTTTTTGATAATCATAAGTAACTTCTCGTAAAGTCACCGCTTGATTATCGGTTTCGTAAATTACATAAGTTGCATTTGGTCGTCCATGACGTGGTTCTCCCACAGAACCTACATTAACAATCTTTTTCAGAGGAGATAAAAAATTTATTTTACGTGATTTTCCTTGAGTATCAACTTCAATTTGTAACTCACCAGAATTCAGATCACGAGCATAAGGAACGTGAGTATGTCCACAAAATAGCACATCTGAACCTGTAGAAAGTACCCGTTCTAAAGCCACAAAAGCATCAAGTTCTGGTAATAAATATTCATGGTTACTATGGGGACTACCGTGAACAAAGGCCAAATTTTGCCATTGTAGACTATCGGGTAAATTAGCTAAAAATTCCCGATTTTCTGGGTTAATTTCCTGATTTGTCCATTGGTGAGCTTTAATTCCTCTTTTTTCTGCCAATACTGAAGGATAACTACAATCACAAGCGTTTAATCCCTCTACAATATCTTCATCCCAACAACCAGCGCAAGTAGGAATATCTAAAGAGCGAATTTTATCAATTACAGCATTTGGGTGCGGTCCATATCCCACTAAATCACCAACACAAAAGATTTTTTCGGCTTTTTGCTGGTCAATATCTAATAGTACAGCATCTAAAGCTTCATAATTACCATGAATACATGACATAACAGCTATTTTCATACTTCTTGACCTTCTAGTAAAATTTGTTGTACCTGTTGTTGATATTGAAAAATTAATGATTCAGACAAAAAGCAATCTAATAATGTTTCTTTTAAGGCTGTTTCAGCTAGATTTTTTCCTACTATTTCTATCCCACTAAATCGTTGAGGTCTTCCTTGTAAATGTCGTGGTAAATCTAATTCTAAAAAGTCTATTTGGGGAACACCAGAAACAAAATCACAGTAAAGGGAACGTCCGTCATTAACATCAAAAATTGCCTTAGCGCGAGTAACAATACCATAAGCACCATGAGTTATTTCATACCAAAATTCCTCTAAACTATTTTCATCTATAACTTGACCTGTAGTTTCTACTCGCCATAGATTTTCTATAATTATACTTGGGACTGGCGCACCATATATAATTTCCTTTGTCCAATGATCATATTCAGAGTTTTTCAAATCGGGAGGGATAATTGCCACCGCGCGGTAATTTAAATTACCTAATATTTTTGATATAGCCTTTAACTCTAGATAAGAACCTAATTCGATATAAACACTATCTGCGGTAGGGATATGATCAATAAATTCAATTTCTTGACCATCACTAAATATTTTTAAATCAGGAAAATCAGTAGCTATTTTAGTTTGATCAATGGGAATATTACCCGTTCCCAGACTAAAATAAATTACTTTTTCAGAAGATATAATCTCTCGAATCTCTTGACAAATCCAGGTAGTTTTGCCAGATCCAAATAATCCAGCCACAACAGTAATCATGGGCGTATTCATGAGTAAACTAATAATAAAAATTATGCATAGTTTGACAAAATTTCCACAGAATTAAAAAAACAACTTCTTGCTCCAGTATGACAGGCTTGATCACCAACTTGGTCAATCTTAACAAGAATTGTATCACCATCACAGTCATAAAAAAGCTCCTTTAGCTTTTGAATATGCCCAGATGTTGCTCCTTTATGCCATAATTGGGAACGAGAACGACTCCAATAATGAACTTCACCTGTAGCTAGGGTTTTGACAATTGATTCTGCATTCATCCAAGCCATCATTAAAACAGTACCATCGTAGTAATCTTGAGCTATGGCTGGAATTAAGCCCTGCTCATTAAATTTCAAATTTTCAATCATTTCAGTAGTATTGGCTAAATCGAATTTTATCTTAATCATTTATTTCTCATCATTTGCGTTTATCTGCGTTTATCTGCGGTCAAATATTTTTCTTTTTACCTCTAATAAATTCAGGATTGATAATTCATCATGTAGAGACAGATATATCTTATCTCTACATAATACCAAATTTATCTCAAAAAAGGCCTTTAGTAAAAGTTAGGATTGTGTCGAATCAAATTCATAAATTCTTCACGAGTAGATGCGTCTTCAGAAAACACACCACGCATGGCGCTGGTAACAGTCCAAGAACCTGGTTTTTGCACTCCTCTCATCACCATACACATATGAGTTGCTTCAATGACCACTGCAACCCCTTTAGGTTTGAGTAAACCTTGCACTGCATCAGCAATTTGTAAAGTCAACCGTTCTTGTACTTGTAAACGTCGAGCATACATTTCACAAATGCGAGCAATTTTTGATAAACCAATGACTTTACCATTAGGAATATAAGCGACATGAGCGCGACCAATAATCGGTAATATGTGGTGTTCACAGGAGCTAAAAAGATCAATATCCCGGACTAAAACCATTTCATTAGCATCTTCTGTGAAAACTGCTCCATTTAATAGTTCATCCAAAGATTCATGATATCCATTCGTCAGAAACTTTAAAGCTTTAACAACTCTTTTGGGAGTATCTTTTAACCCTTCTCTGTCAGGATTTTCTCCCAATCCAATCAACAAAGTGCGTACAGCTTGTCTCATATCAGCTTCTGTTACAGTTGGTAATTCTTGCCGATACAAGGATGAAATGTCAGCAGTAGAATTTAGCTCTGGACGAATAGATAAAGTCATTTTTTTAGGTTAATGGGGATGATTTATGAGCAAAGTTAATAGTTTCATTTATAAACTATATCTATAAATAGCTATTAACTAAATTTGATTTGATGAATTTGAGAATTAATGAAGACTTTTAAACTAACTATAACAAACATTCGCTAAGTTTTGCATGAATCTCATTAGCCTCCAATTTTCTACCAATAAAAACTACCTGATTTTTAGGTTGATTAGGCCATTCGTCAGCGTGCAAAGTGTAACGAGGTCCACTGAGTTGAAAGATATGACGCAAGCCACTATCACTAAACCATAAAATTCCTTTAGCACGAAATACATTCTGCGGTATTTCTTCAGTCAAAAAATGCTCAAATTTATGGACATCAAATGGTTTATTACTTTGGAAAGAAATTGAAACAAACCCATCATTATCTAAATGATCGGAGTGATGATGATGATGTTCATGTTTATGGTCATGTTCATGTTCATGTTCATGTTTATGGTCATGTTTATGACGATCTTCATCATCAGTGACAATATACTTATGTATTGGTGTTAAACTCACATCTAAAATCAATGGTAAAGCAACTTCACCATATTGAGTATGTAAAATTTTCGCTCCCCTTTTGACATCATGGATAAAATCTTCTAATTCTTGTATTTTTTCTGGCTTCACAAGGTCTATTTTATTGAGGAGAATAATATCTCCATAGGTAATCTGTCTTAAAGCTGCTTCACTATCGAAATGTTTTTCATCAAAGGCTTCAGCATCTACCACTGTAATAATTGAATCTAGGTTAGTTAAATCCCTCAATTCTGTTCCCAGAAAAGTTAAAATGATTGGTAAAGGATCAGCAACACCTGTAGTTTCAATAACTAGATAATCAATGGGATCTTCCCTTTCTAGAACTCGATAAACCGCATCAACTAAACCATCATTAATTGTACAACATATACAGCCATTACTAAGTTCCATCATAGCTTCATCTACAGAAATTAGTAATTGACTATCAATGTTAATATCACCAAACTCATTGACGAGGACAGCGACTTTTAAATCTTGTTTGTTTTGAAGAATCTGATTTAAAAGCGTAGTTTTACCACTTCCTAGAAACCCTGTAATTATAGTTACTGGCATTCCTCTTTTGGGTATTTCAGGAATTGCATTTTTTGCGTTTAAACTGATTGTATTCATCTGAAAATCTGGGTTTTACTTGACAAAAAAAGTACGGTAAAAGTGAATTTTTAAGACAAGTTTTTCCTTGTCATACTGAATAAACTGACCATAGCTCACCAAAATGATAACCGTTATCAAGTTAACACAAAAAAGTGTGAATGTGAATGATTTTGTCATTTATTTGCCAAAAAATCTTTGCCACTTCCTGAATAGAACCTTAACTCAACATCAAAGCCACTTCTTTGGCAAAATAAGTTAAAATTAAATCAGCACCAGCCCGTTTCATACTGGTTAAAGTCTCTAAAATCACCTTTTTCTCATCAACCCAACCCTTTTGAGCGGCCGCTTTAATCATTGCATATTCACCACTAACATTATAAGCTGCAACTGGTAAATTTGTGGCTGATTTTACTTGGCATATAATGTCTAAATACGCCAAAGCTGGTTTTACCATGATAATATCCGCACCTTCAGCAATATCAAGTTTAACTTCTTTTAAAGCCTCTTTAGCGTTAGCCAGGTCCATTTGATAGGTTTTTTTGTCACCAAATTTGGGCGCGGAATCTAAAGCATCTCGAAATGGTCCATAATAGGCAGAAGCATATTTAGCCGAGTATGCTAAAATCCCCACATTTATATAACCTTCAGCGTCTAAAGCTTGACGAATTGCCCCAATTCTACCATCCATCATATCAGAAGGGGCAACAAAATCAGTTCCTGCTTCTGCTTGAGAAAGTGCCATTTTCACCAAAACTTCTATAGTGGGGTCATTAAGAATAATTCCATTTTCATCCACTAAACCATCATGACCATGGGTAGTAAAAGGGTCAAGAGCGACATCAGTAATGACAATTATTTCCGGGACTAGCTTTTTAATGGCTTTAACCGTTTCCTGTACTAATCCCTGCTGGTTGTAACTTTCCGAACCTGTTTCATCTTTGTCTTCCTCTGGAATTACTGGGAAAATTGCTACAGCATTAATTCCCAATTGTGACACTTCGGCCATTTCTTTCAGGAGTAAATCCAGAGAAAAACGATAACAACCGGGCATAGAAGATATCTCTACTTTTTCCCCTTCCCCCTCCATGACAAACACGGGATAGATCAGATCATCCACAGTTAAAATTGTTTCCCGTACCATCCTCCGTAGAGTTTCAGTACGACGCAGACGGCGGGGACGTTTAAGCAAGCTTTGAGACGACATATAAGATTAACCAAAATGATAATCATTATTATAAATCATCCCGTTCAAATCCCCACCACCAATTAATTTGATTTTACAGCAAGTAGCTTTGAGTGAGGTACACTTTGTGCGGGCAAGATGCCCGCACCACAAGAGTTTTATCATTAATATCTGTACTTCATAAACGGATAACTGCTGTAATTTTCCTCCCTGTTTGGAGGGAATCTGCGCGAAACAAAAACCAGAATTCCCGATCAAAATCGGGAATTACCACTAAGGAACATCAATAGGAATCAAACCATTTTCCGGCACATAACTAGAAAAACAACCATCATCAGATAACACCAAAATTAACCGTAGAGGATAATCGGGAGGAACTTGCAAATCAGCCCAAGGTATTGCTATTTCTAGACAAGAATCTAAAGCAACTTGAGCGCGAGTAGCACGAGGATACCATAAATGATTGTCTCCTGCTGCTCGAAATTGCACCGACTGACTCAGTAAATTCACTTCTAAATGATGGTGAAATAGATAATTTAAGGGTGCTGTATCTGGTACTTCAGCTAGAGGTATGGAACTATTCACCATTGTCCGCTCAGGATAATACCAGAATAGGTGTAAATCTGGTGGTATGTCCCGACCGGGAACAGCACCGATTTTAAAATCTACCCGCACGTAAAAGTTTAAATGGTCTACACCATACCAAAGACGCTGAACAGTGCTACTACTGTGCATTGTTCCCCTCGCACCACCCACTTCTATCCGTCCGGCTCTATCCCAATCTTGCTCATCACCTTTACCATCTATGTTAGGATGGATAAATCCCTCTGGTCTGTGGTCTAAACGGGCTGCATGGATTTCTAGGGGACTGTGGAGATAGGGTGGCACAGGTTCATTTAAGGCTTTGTAAATACCGTGCAGATGTTCCCGAAATAATTGGTCAAAAATGGCATCTTGGTTAGAAGAATGGCCTTCTCCAAACCACCAAAACCAATCTGAACCTTCAGCAGCATATAAGGCTTCCCAGGCTGCGGGGTTGTTTTCTTCTGTAGCTTCCGGGTGATTTGCTAATACTTGTCTAGCTGCGGTGAGATAGTCCCAAGCGCGGTTTTTAACCGGGTCTCCTATCCATGTGGTAAAATTGCCATCTACCCAAGAACCGCTATGGAGTTGTTCACTTTTTATGGTTGCGGTGGGAGGGAATTGGTCAATAAATTCCGAAACGGTGACAAGTTTGATGTGGGGTTCATGACTCAAACTTTCGTATAGTGTTTCTAGGAAGTCTTTACCGTCATGGGGATAAAATTCCCAACAATTTTCCCCGTCTAGAGCAATTGTCACTAACCAAGGTTGATCATCGTCACTTTCTTTTTGTTGTTTAGCGATCGCTTGCAAATGTCCAATTAAATCCGCTGCTGCTTTCTTTGCCGGCATAGATCCATAGGTAAAACCAATTAAATCCGATAACCTATGATCCCGAAAAACTATAGATACATCACCAGCAGCAGTTTGCAGACGATAGGGACGATAAAGCAATTGTGGTTGCTGTACATTTCCCGCAGCATTGCGATGAAAAAAGTGTTTTAATGACCAACCTAAAACCGCTTCATCTGAACAAATCCATTTAAAACCTTGTTTAATAATATACGGTAAAATTTCTGGACTAACGGACTGTTCCGAAGGCCACAAACCTCTAGGCTCTTGTCCAAATCTATCTATATATAAATCCCAGGATTTTTGTAGATGTCGAGGTATATCTTCTACCCACCCAAACCGCTGTTTAGGTAATGTCATCTGCGGCACTGCTACTCGTCCAGCGTTGGTATCAGCTAATAGAGGCAGAATTGGGTGAGTATAGGGAGTCGTGGTAACTTCTAGTTGACCACTTTTCTGCATTTTCCGATGTTGGGGAATAATTTGACTGAGAATTTGCCGCTGTTTGGAATAAATGCGCTGGCGATCGCCTAAACTAAAATCACGTCCTTGTTCTAACCAAGCAGCAATTTCCGGGTCATGCCAAAACAAAGGATCAATCCAAGCCAAATTATGCCAAGCTAATAAATCACCATAATCTGACAATTGCCAGTTTGCTAAACACCATTGCTGTCCCTGTTCCTGTCTTTGATAATATAACTGGGCATAACGAGGATGGGGATCAATCAAAGTATGATGATTAGCATCAAAGAAATGTTGAATAATAAACTCTTTTTGTTCCCGGGTCAACTGTTCCACAGCAGTCAAACTAGCAGTTAAATAGGGGTCAAAAGCCGTACCCGCAACATAATCCTCCAGTTGTAATATTAACGAAGGTACTAAATTTACCGTTTGGTGCAACTTAGGATACTTTTCTAACAATAATACTAAATCCAAATAATCCTTAGTTCCATGTAAACGGACCCAAGGCAAGCGATACTGTTGACTAGTCACCAGAGAACTGCCATTTTCAGGAGACTTGTACAAAGGTTGATGTTGATGCCAGATAAATGCAACGTGGAGAGGATGAGACATAGTGTTGAAAATAGGGAATAGGGAATAGGGAACAGGGAACAGGGAACAGGGAACAGGGAACAGGGAATAGAGAACAGGGATATCTTACCCATTACCCATTACCCATTACCCATTACCCATTACCAGTAATTTAGATAACTTGCTCTACTTCAGAGATTTCAGGAATCATTTCCTTGAGACGACGTTCAATACCCATTCTCAAAGTCATAGTCGAACTGGGACAAGAACCACAAGCACCCTGTAACCGGAGTTTAACAATTGGTCCATCTAATTCGACAATTTCTACGTTACCACCATCAGAAATGAGATAAGGGCGCATTTCATCTAGTACGGTTTCTACATTTTCTAGCGTTAATTGCATTGTTCCTGTCCTACTTCTTGATAAATTGGTAATTATCCGAGTTGCTAATGATCTAGTTTAGGCTGATAATTGTCCGTTGTCCGTTTTCAGTTGTTACTTAACTGAATCTGAGAATAAACAAACTCAGTAATTGATTGCGGAGTTTCAGTTTTTCCGTCTTCATACTCTGCTACTACCTGGTTTGTCAAAATGTAATAATCACCAAACTTTTGATATGTATCCGTAAATTTGAGAATGCTATTAACATCACCTGTTTGCGAATTACGAAAAACCACATGATAAGCAGAAGGGATATAACCGCAGTCTGTAGCTAGAAAATCATCATAATTCATCTCCAAGGCCATACGACCCATAACCCGAACCTCTTGATATATTTTTTGGTTACGGATTTGATAGTGAGAATCAGTATTCCCACCCTTGACAAAAACCATTACACCATCATTTTCTACAGACTCACCTAAAATAAACTGATGTTGACCATAGGAATCTAAAAAACTGGTTTTTTGACAGCGGGTAACTACTTCCTGTAACTGAATATCAATTCCTGCTGCTATTTGTTGATCTGCGACTTCTGTAACTTGTATATTCAGGCTGGGGTCAATCTGAATCTTACCACTATAAACCTCACCTTCCTGTAGCAGTTGCACATTGGCAGCATAGCCAGGAAAATTCTCATCCCAAGTGTAACGACTTTCATAAGCAGTTTGAAATAAAGTTTCTGCTGTTGACTGAATTGCCATATCACCACTTTGACTGCACTTTTCTAATAGTTTAATGCAAAGTTGTTGTTTTTTAAATTATACAGAAATATATTTGTGTTTTTACGTGGGATGTGGTAATTGGCAGCTTTCCAGAGGATTATATTTACCTAGTCTACTTCTAAAATAGCATAAATTAAAATGTCAGAATCAGGATGTCCAGGATTTGAGGATTTTCAGGATAAAAATAATATTCTCTTCGTGTGTTCCTGTGTGTTATGTTTCGCGCAAAGTCGCAAAGGGGCAAAGACGCAAAAATGTAAATCTTTTATACAATCAATTCTGCTGGCCTTTTTATCTCACCTAAAGACGCAAAGACAAACCAAAAATCTCACAATCAGATCCTGTTAATCCTTAAATCCTGGACATCCTGATATGGCTACGCCACGCTTCGCTATCAGACAAAATTTTAATTAATTACATCATTAACAGTCATCCATTAATTTGTAAATTTTGCGGATTGTTGAGAATAAAATGATTATCTTCTTTGACTAAATCACCTATACAGTGAATTGGCAACCTTTCTTGATAAGCTTTAATAGCTAAGATATAATCCTGATTATTTAAAACTGTTTTAATTTCTTTTAATTTCTCAAACACTGCACCTAATAATGTAATTTCTCCTCTCAGTTTATCAATTTCTGGAGTGGCGATTTGCATGACAACACCTTGAACAGTAAAGTTAGGATAATTGGTGATAAATTCGCTTAAAATATCAAATTGATCTCTATTTTCTACTATCTCTAATGTTTTCAAAATATCGCTAATTCTTTCAGCATAATCTCCTAAATTATGTTGGAGAGGTAGCAAAATTTCATATCCATCTGCGGTGTCTTTTTTTAATCGCCAAATTGCCCCAGCATCATTATAAATTCTTCCTGTTTCTTGCCATCCTGTAGCTTGCAGGTGTGTCTGGATAATATCAGGTTGAACTGTTGTGAGTATTTGACTATCTTTGATAGTAACTTTCATGGCAAATCTTTGATCGCCCTAATGTATGTGATGCTAAATTGTTCCTTTTGTTGATTAATATCCATTAAATTAGAAATCTAAAATCAAATTAAAACACTCCTAACAATACCCCAAAAATTCTTTTGTCAGAATCAGGATATCCAGGATTTAAGGATGTACAGGATGGGTATTTACTGTTATTTTAACATATTAATTGTCAGAATCAGGATATCCAGGATTTAAGGATGTACAGGATGGGTATTTACTGTTATTTTAACATATTAATTGTCAGAATCAGGATGTCCAGGATTTAAGGATGTACAGGATGGGTATTTACTGTTATTTTAACATATTAATTGTCAGAATCAGGATGTCCAGGATTTAAGGATGTACAGGATGGGTATTTACTGTTATTTTAACATATTAATTGTCAGAATCAGGATGTCCAGGATTTAAGGATGTACAGGATGGGTATTTACTGTTATTTTAACATATTAATTGTCAGAATCAGGATGTTCAGGATTTAAGGATGTACAGGATTTTCATTATCTCAATATTGTCTGTCAAAATTATCCTTAACTACCTCTTGACAAAGTTCTGAATTTAGCCTATCATTGAATTATAGTGGGAATCTGTGTCGCCATATATAGTCAATTTATTAACAAGATCATAGAAAAACAGATATCAAACATTCCCAAAAACTCATCAACCCAACCATTATCAAACATCCTGTTAATCCTTAAATCCTGGACATCCTGATTCTGACAAAATATTATTGTTATCATCCAGAGCCTCCCGTGGGCATTCCCCGGCAGAGCCAGGGAACGAGGGAAATATAGTGGAGGCAGAGCCTCCCGTGAGCATTCCCCAGCAGAGCCAAGGAACGAGGGAAAATCTCACAATCACATCCTGTTAATCCTTAAATCCTGGACATTATCTCGACTTCGCTCGATAACCACCTGATTCTGACAAAATATTATTGTTGTCATCCAGAGCCTCCCGTGAGCATTCCCCAGCAGAGCCAGGGAACGAGGGAAGATTGATATTAACGCAACTGGGATAACAAGGTTTTCATTTTAGGAGTAGATAGCAATTTCTGAGTATCAGCAATTATTTTATCACCCCAAAGATTCTTTTTTAGAAAGTTGACATCAGCAAAGTTTTTATCTAACTTTAACGCAGTCAGTGCTAATTGATAAGCCTGTTGTTCTTCTCCTTTTCCATACAAAGCAACAGCTAAAGCTAATATGGGTTCGGCTGATTTATTATCAATTTTCATGGCTTTTTGCCATTGTTTAATCGCTGTTTCTTTGTCTCCCTGTTCATATTTTATCAAGCCTATATTATTAACAGCAGCTAAACTATTGGCATCTTTAGCAACTGCCTGATTATATTCAGATATTGCAGCTATGTAGTTTCCTTGTTGATGATAAACAAATCCCCGGCCGTAGTAGGCATTGGCATAGTTAGGATTAAACTTGATAGCTTGGGTGTAATCATCTATTGCACCCTGCTTATCTCCTAATTCATTACGGACAATTCCCCGGCCGTAGTAGGCATAGAAATAGTTAGGATTAAACTTGATAGCTTGGTTGTAATCTTCTCTTGCTCCTGGCTTATCTCCTAATTCATTACGGACAATTCCCCGGTTGTAGTAGGCATAGAAATAGTTAGGATTAAACTTGATAGCTTGGTTGTAATCTTCTCTTGCTCCTTGCTTATCTCCTAATTCATTACGGACAACTCCCCGGTTGTTGTAAAATGCTGCACGGGGACTGAGTTCAATGGCTTTATTTATCGCTGCTGCTGCTTCTTTATATTTTTTTAAATCACTTAAAACTAGATACTTCTGATTATACAAATTAGGATTACTAGGCTGGAGTTGAATGGCTTGATTTATGGCTGCTAAGGCTTTATCCAGTTGGTTTGATTCTTGATAAACTAAACTTAAATTATTCCAAGCCGGCACAAAATCAGGTTTAAATTTCACTGCTAGTTCTAATGCAGTTATAGCTTCTGAACCTTTTCCACTCCAATATAACGCCAAACCTTTGCCATAATAAGCCAGGTGAATAAACTTTGGTTTTTGCTTAATTGCTGCGTCAAAAGCCTGTATTGCTTCTGGATAACGACGTAACCGCCACAGTTGATTTCCTCTTGCTAACCATTGACTGGCGGTAGTATTGCCTTGGGAAACATCTACTGATAAAATCGCTGTTTGAATAGACTTAACTTTTTGTTGATTTAGTTCTGGTGTTGGGGTGGTTTCTATCTTTTGGGCTTGGGTATTCAGTCGGGTAGCTAATGCCAAAAATGTACTCACCGGAATACCCAAACTATTACCTAATTGGATAGTTTCTTGACTACTACTATTATTATCAATAGCAGTTTCTCCCTCAGTTCTGCCATGAATACCAATGACTCGTCCTTGGGAATCTAAAACTGGTCCCCCACTCATACCGCCAAAGGTGATACTACTATAAACTAATTCATATCCTCCTGTTAAAGAAGCTGCTGCTTGGGCTGTACCAGAACTATTAGTATTAAAATCTGATTGGGTAGTAGCTAATAATCCTGTTTCCTTACTATAAATTTGTCCCAATGTGAACCGCCAAGGTGATTTTTCTCCTAACCTGGGATAACCCGCAGTGAACATATATTCATCATCTTTAGTGGGATAATTTGCTAAAGTTGCAACTTGATAATTTTCCCGACTGGTGAATTTAACTACTGCTAAATCTACCCCTGCTTCTAATTTAATCGTGCTTGGTTCTACGGGATATTGTTTATTATCTACTGTGAGGATTTTATAGGTATTTGGCTCACATAGTCCTACTTTATCTGGTGGTTTACAAACTACATGAGCAGCAGTTAAAACGGTGTAAATATCTCCTTCTTTAGCGATAATAATTCCTGAACCATTATTACCACTACTGCTATCAATTCTGACGGTAATTTGTTTGGCTTTTGCTTCTAATTCTCCTAACCACCCTGTTAATGGTACTTCTGCTATTTGCTGTTTAATATCTGGTATAGGTAAATTATAAGCGGTGAGAGTTTCTGGTTTGACCTGAGCTAAAACGGTTTTAATGGGTATTCCCCAACTGAGTTTTCTAAATTCTTGAATTTCTGTATTTGTGGGGCGTTTTCCGTTGGTATAAATATAAGCAGTATTGGACAAAGGATAGGAACTAATCCCATTAATTCCTATTAAATTTCCTGTATTACTAATAATTGCACCGCCACTCATTCCTTGTTGAATATCGCTGGTATAGCCAATTTCATAACCATCTTTTAAACTGGGTTGAGAAATTATTTGTTGTATTTTTCCTGTTGTCAATACTAATTTATCCTCAGATACAGCATAACCTGCGGCCATAACTGGTGTTTCTAAGTTAATATCAAAGGAGGCGATTCTGTCAGCAATTTCTGATGGTAAACAATATGTTTGATTAGATGTAAATTCTACTATGGCTAAATCGAATTTATCAAAGTTAGTATTAGGTAAAATCTTAGCTGCATATTTTTGACCATCGGCTGTGATAATATTGATGTTATTAATTCTTCTGACAACGTGGGAATTAGTCACTACTAAATAAGAATTACCTTTTCTAGCGAAAATTGTCCCGGAAGCGCCTCTTTCTTTGTCTCTGACTCTAACTGTAATTTGTTTAGCAATGGTTTGTAATTGTGGTTCTGAATAAATACCGTTTTCTGGGTCTGCTGGTCGTAATTTGCACCTTTGTGAGGTCTGTGTAAGTAGTTTTGTTGTCTTGGTTTGGGTTTCTATTGCTGACACTGGATAAGGTAGCAGCAGTAAGCAGGAGATAATAGCGATTTGACGTTTCATGATTAGTTAAATAGTGTTTTTATCAGTAGTGATTTACCCCCCTTAATCCTCCCTTGTAAAAGGGGGAAACCGGAGTTTACTCCCCGTAAAGGGGGGAAACCGGAATCCTGTCCCCTCTCCTTCGCAAGGGGAGGGTTAGGGTGGGGTATTTTGTTATTTAGAGATATTTTTGAGATATTCACCCAGATTTAAGTAAGTATTTTCACCTGAATTTTGCCAAGTTAGGTCTGAAGTTCTACCTTCTCTGATATCCTCAAGTTCAGCTAGAACTGTAGTGGGATTTACACCTGGTCTGACGCTAAATAAAATATTGTTTTTATTGCATTCACCAGGTTTAGCCGCACAGATAACTCCCAAACCATTCAACCTACCGGTAGTTAAATAATCTAATCGGCCTTGTTCGTAAAATTGCTGGAATTTTTTACTTACTTGTTCACAGCGTCTTTTAGGAGTCCATTCGCTACTGGGAAAGGAGTCAGATTTCCAAGCAATTATGGGTACATAAGGGTTAGGTTTTTTGTCGGGAACGAAGGCCATGGTAGTGGGAACTCTTTCCGTATTACCTTGGTAAGAAATTGAACGACAAGCAAAACTAACTTCTTGCTTGGGAATCTCTTGACTCAAACCGGGGTTAACACTCAGGGTAACTGTTAATGCGGTGAATGCTAAGGTATTAGTTAATGCTGGTAGTTGCATAATGTTTGACCTTTGATTACTGAATTTTGGTGATTATGGTGCTACTTTTATTTAAACTTTATAGGTGTTGGTGAGTGAAAATATGAATTTTCCTCACCCAGAGGCGCGGAGACGGGGAGTTTGAGACATGGAATTTTTGATTTTCATGTCTCAATTCAGCAAGGCTACTTGATACACACATAATTGATTATATACTAATCTTTTGAAAATATTCAGATATTTACTCGGAAGTTAATTTTATGATACAATCCAACTTGATGGATTAATCCTGTACCTCTATCATGTACTATTGTACCCGACCGCACTGCCCTAGTCCCGAAAACCGTTTTCCCGACTCTCCAGACCCTCACACTACGTCGGGAATATTCTGTCAAGCTTGTGGAATGCCTCTAATATTAAGGGGGAAAAGAGGACATTATCAAACTATTAAACCTGTGGGAAAAGGAGGATTTGGTGCTACTTTTCAAGCTATTGATTTAGATTCTGTGAATCAGCGTCAATGTGTAATCAAACGACTGAATATTAAAATTGATGAAATTCGAGAAGAATATAAGAACCCGGAAATTGTTGACAAAATTGTTGAAGGAATCAAAGCAGCTTTTGAACGAGAAGCTCAGGTTTTAGAAGTTTTAGGTGATAAGAGCGGGAATATTCCCAGTTTATATGATTATTTTTCCTTTACCGCTCCTGCTTTTGGTCAACAAGAAGAACTTGAGTTTAAATATTTAGTACAACAGTATATTGAGGGTGAAAATCTATCTCAGGAACTCAGAAGAAAAGGTCGTTTTTCCGAAACAGAGATTTTAAATTTTTTAAAGCAAATTTTACCGGTTTTACAATTTATTCATGAGCAAAATTCTATCCATCGAGATATTAAACCTAGTAATATTGTTAGGGAAACAGCAACACAAGAACTATTTTTAATTGATTTTGGGGCGGTGAAACAAGTTGTTTCTGGTGAAACAAATATAAAAAAATCTCTACCTATTTTTACAAAGGTGTACGCTTCTCCTGAACAAAGGGAAGAAGGAAGAATAGGAGAAGTTTATCCGTCTAGTGATTTATATAGTTTGGCTGTTACTTGTCTGGAGTTACTCACAGGTACAACTCCCGTTGATTACCTTAACAATAATTACCGAAATTGGCGACAACAAGCTAGTAAAATTATTAGCCCTTCTCTAGATAATATTTTAGATAAAATGCTCAAGGTTAACCCTAGACACCGTTTTCAGTCAGCAGCAGAAGTTATGACGGCTGTAAATGAATATCGAATAACTACACCACGGACTGAACCAACGACAATTATTCCTAAACAACTTAAAACATTACAACCTTTACTGATCAAATCGGTGTTTTTAATAATTCCAATAATTGCGGGTGTGATAGGTGTTAATAGTTATTTGCAATCATCAACTAAAGTAGTAGAAGTAGTAGAGGTAGTAGAATATGCAAAATCTGGGATTAAGTTTAAATATCCTAAAAATTGGCAAGAAACGCCAGCCATAGATAAATTAACGCGAATTATTCCCAAAAATATGATCTCATCTTCTCTAACTCCAGAGTTTTTTATCACTATAGATGAGTTATTCCAGTCGGAGACTTTGGCAGATTATACTAAGTTTTCTATCAGACAAATTGAAGCATTAGGACAAAATGCGAAAATTATCAAATCTGGACAAATACAACTTGGTGAAACACAAGGTTATCAAGTAGTTTATGAGTTCAGAGATAATATCCACAAGGTAAGTTTCCAAGAAATGCAAGTATGGATTGTTAATGGTAAAAAAGCCTATATTCTTACCTATCGCGCTGAAGACAAATCCTATCCAGAGTTTGCGAAAACTGTGGAAGACACTATAATTAAATCCTTTAGACTGGAAAAACCCACTTCTGACAAACCCATAAGTCCAATCTGGTAATTAAGTCTTAATTACAAAAAAAGGGAATAGGGAACAGGGAACAGGGAACAGGTTACAGGTTACAGGTTACAGGTTACAGGTTACAGGTTACAGGTTACAGGTTACAGGTTACAGGTTACAGATAAAAAACACCGACAACTGACGACTTATTACTCCACATTGGGCAATAATACTACATTTTAAAGATGTGAAGACCGATCTAGCTATTCCGCCAAATATTTTTACAATGATCCTATTAAACGGTAGTTTGTTATTCTAAAAGCTTATGCAGCCGACTAACCCCAATCAATTTACAGAAAAAGCCTGGGAAGCGATCGCTCACACCCCCGATGTAGCGAAACAGTATCAGCAACAGCAGTTAGAAAGTGAACATCTGATGAAAGGGTTACTGGAACAGGAAGGACTGGCCAGTGCGATTTTCACCAAAGCCGGCGCAAACCTGCAAAAAGTCCGTGATCGGACTGAGCAGTTTATTCAACGTCAACCCAAGGTATCCGGTTCTAGCACTTCGGTATATTTAGGACGCAGTTTAGATACATTGTTAGACCGGGCAGAAAAATATCGTCAAGAATTTAAAGACGAATTTATTTCTATTGAACATTTATTACTAGGTTACGCCAAAGATGACCGTTTTGGCAAGGGTCTGTGTCAAGAATTTGGTTTAGACGAAAACAAACTCAAAAATATTATTAAAGAAATTCGGGGGAAACAAAAGGTGACTGACCAAAATCCAGAAGGTAAATATCAATCACTAGAGAAGTACGGACGGGATCTCACGGAAGCCGCCCGCAAAGGTCAACTAGACCCGGTAATCGGTCGTGATGATGAAATTAGACGTACAGTACAAATTCTCTCCCGCAGAACCAAAAATAACCCGGTTTTAATTGGTGAACCTGGGGTGGGGAAAACTGCAATTGCGGAAGGTTTGGCACAGCGCATAGTTGCGGGTGATGTTCCTCAATCTCTCAAAGATCGTAAACTGATTAGTTTGGATATGGGGGCTTTAATTGCGGGGGCTAAATTCCGAGGTGAATTTGAGGAACGTCTCAAGGCTGTATTAAAGGAAGTCACAGAATCAGGTGGCAATATTGTCTTATTTATTGATGAAATTCATACCGTTGTTGGTGCAGGTGCTACCCAAGGGGCGATGGATGCGGGGAACTTATTAAAACCCATGTTAGCGCGAGGTGAGTTACGCTGTATTGGGGCGACAACTTTGGATGAATACCGCAAATATTTAGAGAAGGACGCGGCTTTAGAAAGACGCTTTCAACAAGTTTATGTAGATCAGCCTAATGTGGTTGATACAATTTCCATTTTACGCGGTTTGAAAGAACGTTATGAAGTCCATCATGGGGTGAGAATTTCTGATAGTTCTCTTGTGGCTGCGGCTACTTTGTCTAATCGTTATATTAGCGATCGCTTTCTCCCTGACAAGGCCATTGATTTAGTAGACGAAGCCGCTGCTAGACTGAAAATGGAGATTACTTCTAAACCCGAAGAACTGGATGAAATAGACCGGAAAATTCTGCAATTGGAAATGGAAAAACTCTCTTTACAAAAAGAAAGTGATCCTGCTTCCCGTGAACGTTTGGAAAGATTAGAAAAAGAACTAGCTGACTTAAAGGAAGATCAAAGAACTCTCAGCAGTCAATGGCAATCTGAAAAAGATATTATCACTAAAATTCAGTCCATCAAAGAAGAAATTGACCGCGTGAATTTAGAAATTCAACAAACCGAAAGAAACTATGATCTTAACCGGGCTGCGGAATTAAAATATGGTAAATTAACAGACCTACACCGCCAATTACAAGCGGTAGAAACCGAACTTTCCCAAACCCAAAAAACCGGAAAATCACTATTACGGGAAGAAGTCACGGAAGCCGATATTGCGGAAATTATTTCTAAATGGACAGGTATTCCCCTGCATAAATTAGTAGAATCAGAAAAAGAAAAACTGTTACATTTAGAAGATGAATTACATCATCGTGTTGTCGGTCAACAGGAAGCTGTTACCGCTGTAGCTGACGCTATCCAACGTTCTCGCGCTGGACTTTCTGACCCCAACCGTCCCATTGCTAGTTTTGTATTTTTAGGTCCCACAGGTGTTGGTAAAACTGAACTCGCTAAAGCTTTAGCGGCTTATATGTTCGACACTGAGGAAGCCATGGTACGGATTGATATGTCCGAATACATGGATAAACATAATGTTTCCCGTTTAATCGGTGCGCCTCCTGGATATGTGGGCTATGAAGAGGGAGGACAATTAACCGAGGCCATTCGTCGTCGTCCTTATGCGGTGATTTTATTCGACGAAATCGAGAAAGCGCACCCTGACGTTTTTAACATTTTCCTACAAATTCTTGATGATGGTCGGGTGACAGATGCCCAAGGTCGCACAGTGGACTTTAAAAATAGTATCATCATTATGACCAGTAATATCGGTTCTCAATATATCCTTGATGTAGCTGGGGATGACACCCGTTACGATGAAATGCGGAATCGGGTTATGGAAGCGATGAGAAATAGTTTCCGTCCAGAATTTTTAAATCGTCTGGATGAATTAATTATTTTCCACAGTTTACAAAAATCGGAATTACGGCATATTGTCCAATTACAGGTAGATAGGTTAAAACAAAGATTAACTGACAGAAAAATATCTTTGAAATTATCGAGTTCTGCCCTGGACTTTTTAGCAGAAGTAGGATATGATCCGGTATTTGGTGCAAGACCGTTAAAAAGGGCTATTCAGCGGGAATTAGAAACCCAAATAGCCAAGGCCATCTTACGGGGTGATTTTAGTGACGGTGACACTATTTTTGTAGATGTGCAAAATGAGCGTCTTTCCTTTAATCGCTTACCCGCAGAAGTGTTTACGGGTTAGAGCCAGGGGTTCAGGGGTGCAGGGGAGAAGTATTTTTCTTGCTACTGACCACTGACCACTGACTACTGACTACTGACTACTGACTACTAAGCAACTTAAAATGAAGAACCTGGTTCTTCTAAAAATTCCTCCTCCTCTGGGGTGGAAATACGTCCTAAAATGGCGTTACGATGGGGAAAACGACCAAATCGGGCAATTATTTCTTGATGTCGAAAAGCTGAAGCGATCGCTTCATCACTATCAGGATCATGACTAAGTTGTTGAAACAGCTTAATACACTTCCGTTGATCATCTGGGTTTTCACTGTGTTCAAAGGGTAGATAAATAAACCAGCGTTGTACAGCCAATAGTTGTCTATCATAGCCCTTGTCTATAGCCTGTTTTGCTAATGACAGTGCTTCCCAATCCGTTGCAAAGGCTTGAAGAGTATCACGAAACATATTCCGGGGAAATTGATCCAGCAATAGAATTAAAGCCAGACAGGTTTGGGGTGTGTTCATCCAATCATGCAAATATCCTGCTACCGCTTTTTGGTAAGCTTCTAGAAACAGGTTGCGGACTTTACTATCGAAATCTGGTTGTTTATCAAACCAGAATGGTTGAATTTTCCCATAGTTGGGGTCATTTGCATGACCAAACCAAAAATCCAAAATGGTAGTTGCCTGGGACATTGCTATTATTTATGATTACAAAGCACTTGTCGCATTTTACAGAGATTTGCTGGCAATTCCAAATTCATGGCTTGTTGAATAAAAATTGACGGAATGGGAATATTGGGGGTGGCTTGTACAGTGTAAGCTAATAGAGTACCATTACCCATGTCTTTAAGTTCTAAATTAGCATGAAAATCTGTAAATGTGCCTCTTTCCATGCGAAACTGAACCTGTTGTCCTACTACTTCCACCACACGCAGATAAATTTCTACTTGAGCCGTGAAAAATAAAAAAGCTTTTTGTGCAGATTGATACAGACGTTTAATATCTCCTTTAGAGATAACTTCGCTTTTAGTAATGTCAGGAAAATATTGTACCCAACGGGGGTAATCTGTAATTTGTTGCCAAACATGAGATCTAGTTAAGGGAATATACATACAAGCGGTAACAGCACCACCCCAGTTAGTATGGGATTTCGTTTGTAGTAATACTTCACCCTGAATCAATAATCTCTGCTGATCTTGATTCCAGAGTATATCTGATAATGGTAAGTTGGCATCAGCTATACTTTTAAGATTGGAGTTTGACATATATGATATTCTCGCAGATATAGTAATTTTGGCGACTTTTTCACCGATTTTTTATTTGGGCTTAATTGAATTTACGTCGCTTGATTTTAATTACAGTCAAATTCATGGATTTTTCGCAGACAATTAGTCTAAAGTTGATTTTAAATGATCAGATCATAATTTCTGCATCAGCGCGTAAATTGGAGTTAAGAGGAAAACACCGTGAGTCAATCTTCCTTAAGTGGCAAATTAATCCAGGGTTTTGGTATTCTCTTGGGTATAAGTGTAGCCCTATTTCTACTCAGAGGTTTTGGTATTATTACTAATTTTCCTGGTGGTTTAATTACTTTACTGTTTTTTGGGGCGATCGCATTGGCAATTTTAAGTTATTGTTCAAAAAGATGGTGGCGTTTATAGGCAAAGAAGATGCAAAAATATATATGCAGCTTATGCGGTTATATCTATGACCCAGAAATAGGTGATGAAGATAGCGGTATAGCACCAGGAACAGCTTTTAAAGATATTCCAGATGATTGGGTTTGTCCGGTTTGTGCCGCCCAAAAAGATGACTTTGAGTTATATGAAGAGTAATATGGAGACAGATCCTCATCCTCTTGCAGAAGTTGGGGATCTGGATATTACGGAAACTTGTGATTTTTGATTTTGTTACCCTTGCAAATTGTCGTTATTGGTGGTGGGGCTGCGGGATTTTTCGGTGCGATCGCTTGTGCTGAAGCTAATCCCCAAGCTCATGTTACTTTAATTGAAGCCAGTCGTCAACCCTTGGCGAAAGTGCTAATTTCCGGTGGAGGTCGTTGTAATGTTACTCATGCTTGTTTTGAACCACAGCGTTTAGTCCAGAATTACCCTAGAGGTGGTAAAGCCTTATTAGGTGCATTTACCCGCTTTCAACCTTTAGATACTATTGCCTGGTTTGCGGCTCATGGGGTAAACTTAAAAACTGAAGCCGATGGCCGAATGTTCCCCATTACAGATCGAGCGGAAACTATTGCGGAATGTTTGATTAAAGCTGCTTTTGCGGCTAAAATAGAAATCTGCATTGGTACACCTGTAACTGTTGTCACTCGCAAAAATGACAGTTTTGAAATTCTCCTCAAATCGGGAGAAAGTAAAAAATGCGATCGCTTACTTTTGGCTACAGGTAGTAGTTTAGCTGGGTATAAAATCGCTAGGGAATTAGGTCATGAAATTGAACCTCCTGTACCCTCTCTTTTTACCCTGAATATTGCAGATAGTCAATTACGGGAATTAGCAGGAATTAGCGTTAATTCTGTAAATTTACGGTTATCCCTTCCAGGTAAAACCCAATTACAACAAACAGGACCCTTATTAATTACCCATTGGGGTGTAAGTGGTCCAGCAGTGTTGAAACTGTCCGCTTGGAGTGCGAGGATTCTCCATGACCACCGCTATCAATGTCAATTATTAATCAATTGGTTGCCGGAATTATCACAGGAGGAAGTGAGAGAAAAACTTTTAAATGTAAAATCGACATGGGGAAAAAAAGCGATCGCCTTACATCGTGGTGTAGAATTACCTCATCGTCTTTGGCAATATCTGATTAACCGTGTCAATATTACCACAGAAGATCGTTGGGCAGCCATATCTAATAAAACTTTAAATCAGCTAGTCCAGGAAATATCTCAGGGAGAATACGCAATTAAAGGTAAAGGTGTATTTAAAGAAGAATTTGTCACTTGTGGAGGTATCAACCTCAAAGAAGTTAACTTTAAAACAATGGAAAGTAAATTAGTACCGGGCTTGCATTTTGCGGGGGAAATATTAGATATTGATGGCATCACTGGTGGCTTTAACTTCCAAAGTGCTTGGACAACCGCATATTTAGCTGGTCAGTCCATGATCAAAACAACACAAGACAATTAACCTATTTCTGGCTTTGGGCTTTTGCGTGAGACAAAAATCTGTAGAAATTTTTAGTAAATAATTATGAAATTAAGTAAAATCATCAGCCAACTTGGCCAAGCTGTTAAAGCCGAAAGCCTGACTATACAACCAGATCAGGATTTAGAAATTACTGGAGTTGCTGCCATAGATGAAGCTAAATCTGGTACTTTGAGTTATGTAGAAGGGACAAAATTCGCGTCTTTGATTGATTCTACCGGTGCAAGTGCTTTGATTTTACCAGAAGATGAAAAATTGCAAATCCAAGCAACGGCCAGGGGTATTGCATGGTTAACAACTACAGAACCACGCTTACTATTTGCCAAAGCGATCGCTCTATTCTATCAACCATACCATCCTAGTGCAGAAATTCATCCTACCGCAGTTATTCACCCTACAGCCCACATCGGGAATAATGTTTATATTGGTCCTCATGTCGTCATTTCTCAAGGTGTGGAAATTGGCAATTTGGCCATAATTCACCCCAATGTCGTTATTTATCCAGAAGTGAAAATAGGCAATCATACCATCCTACACGCTAATTGTACCATTCATGAACGAAGTTTAATTGGTGCAGATTGCGTCATTCATAGCGGCGCTGTCATTGGTGCAGAAGGCTTTGGTTTTGTTCCTACCCCCACAGGTTGGTTAAAAATGGAACAATCTGGTTATACTGTTTTAGAGGATGGAGTCGAAGTAGGTTGTAATACAGCCATAGACCGTCCCGCAGTGGGAGAAACGAGAATTGGTAAAAATACCAAAATTGATAATTTAGTCCAGATAGGACATGGTAGTAAAATCGGGGCTGGTTGCGCCATAGCAGGTCAAGCAGGTATGGCTGGAGGTGTAAAAGTTGGAAATGGGGTAATTTTAGCTGGACAAGTGGGAATTGCCAATCAGGTAAAAATTGGAGACAGAGCCATAGCTTCGGCTCAAAGTGGTGTCCACAAAGACGTAGCACCGGGGGAAATTGTTTCTGGTACTCCAGCGGTATCCCACAAAATATACCTGAAAGCATCGGCAATTTATAGCCGATTACCGGAAATATATCAATTTTGTCAACGATTACAACGAAAATTAGGTAATGGGTAAGAATTTTCGAGAATTTTAAATTCCGCCGTGAGGTATAGTTATTTTAAGAATTTTTTCAGTAGACTCAAACTATGAAAAAGCTGATTAATCGGCCAGAAAACTTCGTCCGGGAAAGTCTCCAGGGCATGATGTTAGCACATAGGGATTTAATTAAAATCAACTATGAGCCGACATTTGTTTATAGAGCCGACGCTCCCATACAGGGAAAGGTAGCTATTATCTCTGGAGGTGGTAGTGGTCACGAACCCATGCACAGCGGCTTTGTTGGTCAAGGAATGCTAGATGCTGCTTGTCCTGGAGAGATTTTTACCTCACCCACCCCTGACCAAATGTTAGCAGCCTCAACACAGGTAGATGGTGGCGCTGGTATTCTTTATATTGTTAAAAATTATAGCGGTGATGTGATGAACTTTGAAATGGCTATAGAATTAGCTCATAGTCAAGGTATCCGCACTGCCAATATTTTAATTGATGATGATATAGCTGTTAAAGATAGTCTTTATACTCAAGGCCGACGGGGTGTAGGCACAACAGTATTAGCAGAAAAAATTTGTGGAGCAGCAGCAGCAGAAGGATATAATTTACATCAATTGGCAGATTTGTGTAGAAAAGTGAATGTCAATGGTAGAAGTATGGGTATAGCTTTGAGTTCCTGTACAGTTCCTGAAAGAGGAACACCTACTTTTATTTTAGGTGACGATGAAATAGAATTAGGAATTGGTATTCATGGAGAACCAGGAAGAGAACGAGTTCCCCGGAAATCAGGTGATGAAATTACGGAGATTTTAGTAAATTCTCTTATTAGAGATACAAATTATAGTCGGATAGTCCGGGAGTGGGATGATAAAATTGGCTGGGTAGATTTGGAACTATTAAATAAACCATTGCAAAAAGGCGATCGCCTCTTGGCTTATGTTAATAGTATGGGTGGGACTTCCATTGCGGAACTCTATCTCGTCTATCGTCAACTCGCAGAAATCTGTGAATTGGAAGGACTGCAAATCGTGCGAAATCTAATTGGACCCTACATGACATCATTAGATATGCAAGGTTGCTCCATCACACTGCTAAAATTGGATGATGAGATGATCCGTCTTTGGGATAGACCAGTCAAAACGCCAAGTTTACGCTGGGGGGTTTAAAATGGTTACTCAGGTGCAAATCATCGCCTGGTTACAAGTGTTTGCTCATGTAATTGAGCATCATAAGGAGCAGTTGACAGAATTAGATGCAGCCATAGGTGATGCTGATCACGGTATTAATATGGATCGTGGGTTTAAAAAAATTACCAATATTTTACCCAGTTTTGCCGATCAAGATATTAGCAGTATTTTGAAAACTGTGGGTATGACCTTAATTTCTAGTATTGGTGGTGCCAGTGGTCCATTGTATGGAACTTGGTTTTTAAGAGCCAGTAAAGTCACAAATGGGAAAAAAGAATTAACAGCAGCGGATCTGCTGGAATTACTAAAATCTGGTTTAGATGGTGTAATTGAGCGTGGT
Organism: Dolichospermum sp. FACHB-1250; assembly: GCF_014696335.1. Classification (NCBI taxonomy): domain Bacteria; kingdom Bacillati; phylum Cyanobacteriota; class Cyanophyceae; order Nostocales; family Aphanizomenonaceae; genus Dolichospermum; species Dolichospermum sp. FACHB-1250. Next base: position 73,081 of record NZ_JACJPZ010000009.1, on the reverse strand, counting down.
AAGGCACAGTTGGGAGATAAAACAATGGTGGATGTATTATCTCCTGCTGTTACAGCTTTTGAACAGGCAATCAGAGATAACTCAAATACTGTTGTCGCTTTAGAGGCATCTGTCACAGCGGCAGAACAGGGATTAAAACAGACTATACCGATGTTAGCAAAAAAGGGTAGAGCGAGTTATTTAGGCGATCGCAGTATCGGACATCAAGATCCCGGTGGTACTTCCGCTTACTGGATGTTGCGGAGTTTATTGGAAGTGGTAGAAGGTTCTGAGGATTAATAGACTGGGAATTAATTCCCAGTCTCATAGCGAAGGTCTAATTTAACTAGGTGGGACAATAGGATCATCATCATCCCCTGCGTAATTAGTAAGGGATGACGAAATTCTGTATAATAATCGTGATTGCACTTGTATAGTTCTGAAGGTATCATCTTCTCTGTTGACTTTCGCAACCTGGGAAGCCAAGATTCCGCGATCATCAAGATTAGTCATTAACTGTTGGCAAACCATAGTAACCTCTTTTTTTGTCCTTACATAAAAAAGTATCTATGACGGCCATTTGATTGTCATCACTAAGTTACTTCAGTGATAAAGTTAATAAAGTTAATAAAGTTAATGCAAATTAAGATACAATCCAGAATATTCTGTGGAGGGAGAACTGGACTATGGATGAACTGGTCATACTATTAAAAGATTGGGTGCAGCGCTTAAAAGGAATAGATCTAAATTTAGATCCTTGTGAAGAAGCAATTTTAAAATATTCTTTGGCAGGAAAATCTTACAGCAAGATGAGTGATGATATTCCGAATTACGAATTAAGCACTATAGCGAATATAAAAGCCCCCAAATTATTCAAACGCTTGCGGGAAGTCACAGACACAGATATTAACAAAAAGAATTGCAAGTTAGTTTTAACACAACTTTTAGAACAAAATAATCAAGAAGTTATAGCAGGAAAAAATAACCATCTTTCAAAGATATTACATAGATCACATCTAAATTTACATGAAGCACCAGATTTCGGTGATTTCTATGGACGTTCTCAAGAACTGAGTGATTTACAAAGATTGATAGTCACAGAAAACAGTCGTGTGGTGGGGGTTTTGGGGATGAGCAAGATTGGTAAAACCGCACTGGTAAGAGAGTTAGTTGAAAATATTTACAGGCATTTTGATTATGTCATTTGGAAGAGTCTTGAGTATTCCCCCGGGTTGGAAGAGATTTTGACTGAGATAGAACGTTATTTCCCAGCCCACAATCCAGAAACAAATATAAATAATAGAATTAGTCATCTAATTAATCACTTAAATCAGCATCGTTGTTTGCTAATTTTTGATAAATGGGAAGCAGTAACAGGAAATGGTGAAGCATCGGCACAACAACAAGAAAATTACTCTAATTATGAAAAATTTTTGTCAAAAGTTGGGGAATCAAAACATAAAAGCTGCTTGATTTTTATGAGTATACACAAACCTAGTATCATGGATTTACTTCTGAACAGAAAAAATATTAATGAGTTGTCATTATCTGGATTAAAAAATCAAGAAGCCAAAGCTCTATTGACAAACTTGGGACTTTTTGAACCCGGAATTCAAGCACTGATTAAATGCTGCCAAGGACATCCGTTAGCTTTGAATTTGGCCGCTGAAATGATTAAAAATATCCATAATGGTCAAATTCCTAAATTCCTAGAAGGAACAATTTTTATGCACGATGTCATGCTTGGTATATTAGATAAACAATTTTCTTATTTGTTAAATTTAGAAAGAAATATTATCAAAAAATTAGCTGCTGAACCAGAACCAAAATTAACGCATCAAATATTTAAATATTTTCCCTCTATCCCTCAAGCAGAAATTACTCAAGCTGTCAATAAGTTATGGCAAATTCGTTTAATCGAAAAGGGAGAAATACAAGAATCTGAAGCCCTTTGGATTCTAAATCCTTTAATTAAAAAATATATAAAAAGACGTTATCACTAAAAGGCTAAGTTCAATGAGAAATTTCCGCATAAAAATTCGTAAAGGCTCAATCTTGATCAAAGGATTATCATTAATTTTGCTGATCGGTTTTGTTGCTTGGGGATATTGGATTATTAACCCAAGATTTATTCAACAGATAGTAGAGATATTAGATATTACTCCCACTTGGTGCAAAAATTTTGAATTAAATGATAATTTCTCCTGTGGAGAAGAAAGTCTTTTCACTCAAGAAAAATTCCCATTTTTTTTAGAAGGTAAATTTCAACAAGCTGTTGATTTTTTTACTAATGAGAGAAAAAAAGATCAAAATAACCCGGAAACTTTGATCTACCTGAATAATGCCAAATTGATGCAGAAAGGCAGAAAAAGTTACACCATTGCTGTCGTTATTCCTATTAATCAGGATGCTCGAGATTTCGCAGAATCTATTTTAAGAGGTGTTGCACAAGTTCAAGAAGATTTTAACCAAAATACTAATTATCCCGGTCTAAAAATCGTTATTGTTAATGATGCAAATGATCCTAAAACAGTTAATGACTTAGCTCAACGTCTGCTATCTAAAGATGACATAGTGGCAGTTATGGGACATTATACATCCGAACTCACTAAAGAAGCTTTACCTGTTTATCAACACCAGGAAGTTGTTGTTATTTCTGCATCTGCTACAGCTTTACGCGAAACTATTTTAGACGGTAAGAAATATCCCAAAAATTTCTTCTTTCGGACTGTTTCTAGTGTTAAGGTTCAGACTCCCATGTTAATTGAGAAATTGCAATTATCCCAATTAAATACTGGAGAAAAAGTAGCTATTTTTTACACACCAACTAGCACTTATAGTAAATCTGCCTTTGAAGAATTTCGTAATCAATTGGGTGCAAATAAGATCATTGAAAGAGATATATCTATCTCTACTTTTATTGCTAATAATACCTTAAATGACGTTAAGAAACAAGGAGCTAAGGCACTTATTCTCATTCCTGATGGTCGGGTAAATTCTAACAGTATTAAAAACACTTTAAGCTTAATTGATGTTAATCAAGATCAACTACCAATGGCAGGTCAATCGGTTCTCTATGATACTCAAATACTCAATCGAAAAAATATTGTTAAAAAGCTTTTGCTCATCACTCATTGGCATCGTTTAACCAGTCCTAATCAGGAGATGCTTCGCACAGCTAAAGAAGTTTGGGGAACAAGTTCTATAAATGATAAAACCGCAATGTCCTATGATGCTACCTTGGTTTTAACAAAGGCTCTAGAAAAGGTGTCTATAAAAGATCCTTTGCAAAAACAACGATTGGATATACGGGAGCAATTAACCACCTTAAAAGTGACGGGAGGAGCTTCAGGAACTATTTCTTTTGATGACAATGGAGATAGGAAAGAAAACATTTCCCAAATCATCCGTGTTGTCTCTACCGAATGTTCAACCTTTGGGGCTACTTTTGTGCCGATTAACTATAATAAAGCTATAGATTGTCTATAAAATGATAAACTATGAAAATAAACAAGAGAGAAAAACTATGATTGAGCCAGGAGATTTTATCAGCGGTCGTTATTATATTATTCAAGAACTAGGAGACGGAGGTTTTGCTAAGACATTTGAAGCAGATGATTGCGTGAATGGTGATCATAAAGTCATCAAGATTTTAAATTTGGATTACTCCAGTAATCCCAAAATCCTGAAACTATTTGAACAGGAATATAGGGTATTAAGTAATTTAAATCATCCCGGAATACCCAAGGTAGAAATTGATGGATATCTTAAATTTTCATGTCCTCACACTCAAGAAATTTTACATGGTTTAGTCATGGAGAAAATCGAGGGGCAGGATTTGGGCAAATGGCTGAGATTAAATCAAAAAATTGCCAATGAAGCACAAGCTATTGATTGGTTAAAACAATTGACTGATATCTTAGATCATGTTCATAGTCAGAATTATGTGCATCGAGATATTAAACCAGATAACATCATGTTAAAACCTAATGGTCAATTAGTCTTGATTGACTTTGGCATTGTTAAAGAATCTATCCAAAAAACTCAAAGACAAACTATAGCCAATACAATAATTGGAACACTAGGCTATTCTTCACCAGAACAACGACAAGGAACATGGGAATTAAACTATAAATCCGATTTTTTTTCTTTGGGTCGTACTTTTGTTCACTTGCTAACAGCAATTTTTCCCGGCGATCAAAATTTAAAACCAAATTTACTATTTGAGAATGAAGAGTTATTATGGCGAGATCAAGCCATAGGATTTTCCGAACAATTCAAAAATCTCATTGATAATTTAATGGAGTATAACCCCAAAGAAAGACCTAAAAATACCCAAGAAATTTTGTGGTTAATCAAAAAACTTGAAGATAAAAAGCCATTTCCCCCACCAATTGTGTTTTTAAGCTTTACTCTCAATTTCGTTTTTTTGACTTTACTAGCTATGGGAGTTACATTAACTGTAGGGTGGAAAGTTTTATTCCTCGTGATTATCTGTGGGATTGGTGGTTTTTTGGTTACACCTTTGATTAAATATCTTTTTTAAAGATAATTTGCCCAAAATATCTCTCAAAATCCGTAAGTCCGATTAAAGTATGATCAAATATTGAAAACTCTCATGACATGGACTCCCCTTCACGCTAAAATACAGCGTACCATCCACCGCCGTCATCTATTTGAGCGCGACCAACGGCTATTAGTCGCAGTTTCTGGTGGACAAGATTCTTTATGTTTAATTAAATTATTATTAGATATACAACCTAAATGGGCATGGAATTTAGCTATAGCCCATTGTGATCATTGTTGGCGCGAAGATTCCCAGGACAATGCTGATCATGTGGAAAATTTAGCACAAAGTTGGCATATACCCTTTTATCTAGAAACAGCCCATGAACCTGTTAATAGTGAAGCTACAGCCAGAAATTGGCGATATCAAGCTTTAACTAAAATTGCCCAAACTCATCATTATCAATATATAATCACCGGACATACCGCCAGCGATCGCGCAGAAACCCTATTATATAATTTAATTCGTGGTACTGGTGCCGATGGTTTACAAGCTTTAACTTGGCAACGGCCACTAACTGATCATATTATCTTAGTCCGTCCATTGTTAGAAATTACCCGCTCCCAAACCGAGCAGTTTTGTCAAGATTTTAATTTACCCATTTGGGAAGATAGCACCAATCAAAATTTACAATATCCGCGCAACCGCATTCGCCAAGAATTGATACCATACTTAAAGGTAAATTTCCACCCCCAAGTAGAGACAAATTTAGCCCAAACAGCGGAACTGCTTCAAGCTGAGGTAGAATATCTAGAACAGACAGCCCATCATTGGCGGCTAGAAGCCTCAGTAAAGGGTGAGAAACAGGATTTACAGCTAAATCGTCAGATTTTAAAAACATTACCTTTAGCGCTGCAACGTCGGGTAATGCGTCAGGTACTTCAAAATATATTAACTGAGTCCCCCAACTTTGAACACATTGAGAAGTTAGTAGCTTTAATCACAGCCCCCAATCGTTCCCAAACAGACCCTTTTCCCGGTGGTGTGACAGCCATCGTACAAGGAAACTGGATTTGCATTATTGACGAAACTAGGAAAATATAAATAATAAATAATATATTCCTGTATTTCCGTATTATTGTGCCTGTAATTAGTTTTTAGATGGGAGTGGGGGGACTTGAACCCCCACGACCGTTTAAGGTCAACGGATTTTCATTCTCTTGCAGTTTTCACTACTACTCAGTTGCTCAAGCAATTCTAAGTTTTGAGAATTGGACTCTCTCTTTACCCTCGTCTTGACGTTAGGGTAGCTCCCGTCGAGTCTCTGCACCTTCCCATAGTCTTTAACTTGAGAACTTTTCATCTCAAATTTTAGATTTTCCGGGCTTGGCTCAGGATTGCCATATCTATAAACCAAATTTAGGTTACGAGATTTAGGTTTCCCTGAGTTTGAGAGCTTCCACTTGAAAGGTTTCCCTCTCAAGGCTCAATTCCTTAAGTCCGTAGCGTCTACCATTCCGCCACACTCCCGAAGGGTTTTTAGTTTTTTGTGCAGTTTTTCGCCTGCTTGTCTGTTATACCACTAATTACTTTTTTTTGGCAAGTAGATTTTGAAAAAAATTTCTAAAAAATTTAGTTTTTATTTTTCTAACTTGAATATTTGGGACTTGGCCCCAAACAAAACAGAAAGTTAGGCTTTTACTTGCTCAAGTTTCCAGTTTAATGGCTACATCCCATTATATCATAAATTTAAAATTTTGAGCAAATTAAATTTTCCCGCATCAATAAGTAAAAATTAATACACTAAATTGCTAATTACTGATTCCCTTAATCCCGGCATTCAGCGTATTATGAAGTGAATACACCAAATATAGTTTTCTCAAATTGCGGTAAGGAATATGGTTGTAGCACTACTGTATCTGAGTTTGGCTGGCGCTTATCTGCTAGTGATACCAATTGCTGTCTTTTTCTACTTGAGTTTAAGATGGTATACGGCTGGTTCTGTGGAACGGGTGTTTATGTACTTTTTGGTGTTTTTCTTCTTTCCGGGTTTACTCGTTCTCTCACCATTTGTAAATTTGAACCCCCGTCCGCGCAAAATTGCTTAAATAAAGATTTGGTAGGTCATAAAACTCATGCGACGTATTGACGCGATTGGTATTGGTTTCGGCGTTTTCGTAGCCGGTGGTTTGGCTTATGTGGGTTTGCAGCTAGTAGGTTTAGATAGTCAAAATGCTGGGATCTGGAGCCAGGTATTCTTGATAGCGGGTCTAATTGGCTGGTTATGCACCTATATTTTCCGAGCGATGGGGAATAAAATGACCTACCATCAACAACGAGAGGCTTATGAAACAGCTTTTTTGCAAAAGCGTCTTGATGAACTTTCTCCTGAAGAATTAGCCAAACTACAGGCGAAAATTGAACAAGAAAAAGAATCTCAGGTTTAAGGTTATCATTGTTCAGTTGTCAGTTGTTTCTTTATGTTTCTTTATAAATAACCACTGACCACTGACCACTGACTACTGACTACTGACTAGGTGAAATGACTGCTATTTCTCGTTGCTTTGAAAGTTTGAGACGGAATCAGGAGTGCGCTTTGATTCCCTTTATTACCGCTGGTGATCCAGATTTAGAAACTACAGCTAAAGCTTTGCAGGTTCTAGATCGTTCTGGTGCTGATATGATTGAGTTAGGTGTACCCTATTCTGATCCTTTGGCCGATGGTCCAGTGATTCAAGCCGCTGCTACTCGTGCCTTGCAACGGGGAACAACCCTAGAGCGGGTATTAGAAATGCTTAAATATATTAGCCCAAGCTTGCGATCGCCGATTATCTTATTTACCTATTACAATCCGATTTTACATCGAGGTATTGATAAATTTCTCCAGCAAGTTCAGGAGGCGGGAGTAGCGGGGTTAGTAGTTCCTGATTTGCCTCTAGAAGAGTCAGCAGGGCTAATAAAACCTGCCGCCCAGAGGGGGATAGATTTAATCCTATTGGTAGCTCCTACCAGTGATCATGAGCGGATAAAAGCGATCGCTCGTGCTTCCGGGGGCTTCATCTATTTGGTAAGTGTTACTGGTGTCACCGGTATGCGAACCCAGATGCAAGGACGGGTTTTTGATTTACTCCAAGAAATTCGTCATGTTACAGATAAACCCATTGGTGTGGGTTTTGGTATTTCCGAACCTGAACAAGCGCGGCAAGTAAAGGAATGGGGCGCAGATGCAGCAATTGTGGGTAGTGCTGTGGTCAAGCGACTAGCAGAAGGAACACCAGAACAGGGACTAGAGGCCATTGGTCAGTTTTGCCAAAGTCTCAAGACAGCCCTCAACAATCCCATTTAAACAAAAATAAAAACAGTGTATTTTTTTGTGATTTTCTACTGGACAATTTGACTGTAATAGCGTTAAATAATAACAGCATATATTAGAATAGACCAAAAACTAACTGATACACTGTTTTAAAACTTGAGTTTTACATATAATACGAAGTAGGTAAAAATTATGGGTGTGAGAGTACATCGGTTACATAAGAGTTACTGTTTAGTAGCATTCGGAGGATAACAGCAATGAGTGAAAGTATGGCATTTATTGGCGGAGTTGCTGTAGCTGGGTTAGCGGCTCTAGTCTTGCTTAAAGGGACAAATACCCCCATATCATCAAATTTTGCTGTCAGTCCACAAATGCCAGGAACGGTAATGGCACCCCAGGTAATGCAGCCTTCTGTGCAGTATCCGCCTAATTACGGACAACCAGTATATCCTAATCAACCGCCAACTGCCCCCACTTCTGATCAGCGTCTAGAAATGGAAAAGCAGAAGATGCAGATTGAGAAGTTTAAAAGTGACTATGAACAACTAAAGTTACAAAACCAACAACTCCAACAACAACTGCAAAGTGCTACTCAACAACAATGGCAAGCCCAATTAGCTAGTCAACAACAAAAAATAGCCGCGCTACCACAACCGGAGCAAAATGATTGGCGAAATTCCCCCATGCTTTGGGCTGTGGGCGGTGCAACATTAACCATTGGTGGGGGTATTGTGGTGGCTGGGGTATTGTCCTTATTTGCGCCAAAACAGCGTCCTGTGCGTACTGTCCAAGTAATTCATCCTTACAATGGATCTACACCGCCTTTAGCACCTGTTCGTCGCGCTGAGTTTTTGCCTTCTTCGCGTATGGAAGCAAGAAGGGTAGAAACCGCAGAATACGACGAAATGCAGTAATAGAGGGCAAACAGCAGAAATTATAAGAATGTAGAGGCGTTCCCAGGAAAGTCTCTACAATATCATTAATGTCTGTACCAATATTGGCAACTGCTGTATTCCTAATTTTTTAGTTAAGTAGGTGAACGGAAAAAAACCGACATAAGTAACGAAAAGTAAAGTTGCCCAAAACCTGTACCCTTTACCCTGTACCCTGTCACCTGTCAACTGTCACCTGTCACCTGTCACCTGTACCCTTGTCATAACGACTAGATGATTCTGCTCGCACTTTTCTGGTTTGTTCGAGTATTTTGTCTATATCTTCTTGGGATAAACGTTGAATGTAGTTAATTTTAACTTCTTCTAAAAAGTCATTTAGCAAACTTTGAATTTCTACTAAAACTTGCTTTTGCTGAATTTCTGAAGTGAATGAAGTTGTAAATTTTTCTATTAGCTGAGTAGAAAGTTGTGCCGCCATAGGATCTTTAATAGTATTAGATAAAGCACCATAGATATTATTAGTAATTTGGGTAGCTATTTGTTCACTAATTTGTGTTTGAGCTTTACCTAATCCTGGTAACATGAGAATGTTATTATAGCCAGGTAATTGCTGACAAGCAATTTGAATACTATAGACTAAAATAGCATTTACTTCCGGTTGGATTTTTGGTAATACTTGATTAACCAGTGTTTTAATTAATAATCCTGTCATTGCTTCTACTTCATTGATATTATTGATATCTATGTAAGAACGCACATTTTCTGATTCTAATATCCAGCGTGTAATCTCACCTCGTTGAATTGAACCTTGAACTTGATTAATTACTTGAACTACGACAATTTCTGTAATTTCTTCCGCAAAATTAGCCAGAATACCTTGATGAATTTGTCTTCTGACTAAGTGAAAATCAACCAGCTTTGTTTGATCAAGTCGCACTGTCACTGGAATAACTCGTAACCAGCGCCAAATTGGTATTATTAATAATAAATCATACCAACGCCAGAGAATTGCTTCTAACCAACTTAAATGACTATATCTACGTTTTATAAAAAAAGTCCGTCCGCATAATTCTATAGTAAATAGAACCACAAAAGGTAAATCAATTTTCCAAAAATTATTCAGAAATTCCCCATTTTCATCAATTTTACGATAATAGTTGATCGCAATTCCCGGGCTAATTCTCTCGCGGAAAAAATCTATTTCTTGATTCCAATCATGTTTAGATAAATATTCCTGACTCCAAAAAGTATTAAATGCAGCTTTTGCAGATTTTTCTCCGATATGTTCCCGCATTCGGTTTTTAATTTTTTCCAGAGTTCCACTTTTTCCTGCTCCAGCAAAAGGATTAGTTTCAATCATCTCTTGACTAAGAAAACGGAGGTTTTCTAACTTAGTTTTGACTGGCAATGAGTTTAACCCTGTTTGAGTTATCTGTGCTTCTAATTCCTCTACTGCTTGTAAATATTGTTTGGTATCACGATGAGATTCAATACCTTTAATGGGGTCATAAAATCGAGTAATTCCAGGAAGTCTGCGGAAGTAAAAATCTCGCCAGGGTACGTAACTTAAATCCAATAAAACTAATATTAAGTTCAAACTGGCGGTAATGGCCATTAATCTTTCAAACCAGAGGTTTCTTGGCTGGTAAATTCTTAATTTGTTCATCATTTTTTATATATAGTTTTTATATATAGTAAATTCTGAGTTTATGGCATACAATAACATCAGTTTGAAAACTAATTTTCTAGCTGTTGTCTATTTATAATAATACCATAATTCTTCCTCAATGCAGATAATTTTGACTATCCTCACTGGTAATTTACCTAACTTTTAATATATATACTTCACGCTTAAATTTTTATGAGTTTTAGATCATCTTGATTAAGATATATTTAATTAAATATAATCTATCTACAATAGATATTAATTATTGACAAAGCATCCTAAATGTGAAAAAAATCTTCACCTTATTGACTTTTATTTCTAAAAAAGATAAAGTCTCTTTAGGAAATTAGTTGCAATAAATTTGCAAAAATATTGAAAATAATTCTTAATGGAGTAGAAAGATGAAAGTGTGTAAAAAAAGTCTGTATAGCCTTTCTGGAGGGTTATTAGCGTTAATGGGAATGGCTTGGACTAGTTCAGGGTTTTTGCCAATTGCGATCGCTCAATATCCCACAAAACAAGCAAAAACAGGCTTAATTGCTCAAAAAATGCAAGATATAACTATAATTTTTCCTAGCCGTTCTGATTCTACTGACTTGCAAAATAAAGCTAATAGTGTGGCCAAATTTTTATCAAAAGAATTAGGAATATCTGTCAAAGCGCAAGTAGGTGATGAAACAGCCGCAGTAGAGGCTTTAAGAGCAAATAGGGCTGATGTAGCATTTTTAAGCAGTCGTTCCGCGTTAAAAGCAGAACAATTAGCAAATTCTCGGTTATATTTGGCTGAAGTTCGCAAAAATTACTCTGGAAGATACACTTATAATTCTATTTTTGTTGTTCCTAAAAATAGTGAATTAAAAAGTAAAAATTCCGGGAAAGCAACCCTAGAACAACTAAGAGGAAAAACCATGGCTTTCACTTCTCCTACCTCTGGTTCTGGATTTATTTTTCCAGTTAGTGAACTAGTAAAACAGGGTTTTGTTCCTAATCGTGACCGTTTAGATAGTTTTTTTGGTAAAGTTAGTTATGGTGGGAATTATAGTAAAGCTTTAGATGCTGTAGTTAGAGGTCAAGCTGATGTGGCTGTAGTATCAGAATATGCTCTTTTTCCTCCTTATTTAGCAGCGGAAAATAGAGATAAAATTAGAGTATTACACAAAATATCTGGTGTTCCTGCTCATGGAATTGCGATTGATGATGATGTACCAGTTGTAGTCAGAGAAAATTTGATTAATGCTTTTGTAAAGTTAAATAAATCAGAAAATAATCAATTATTAACTGGTTTATATAATTCCACAGAATTGGTAAGAATTGATCATAATCGTCATCTGCTACCAGTGCGAGAAGCATTAAAAAATACAGGAATAGAACCATAAATAGGAGAGAATAAATACACAAGCGATTAGAAAACGCCGTTACACAGACAAAACCTGCTTACGCAGGTTAAAAATCTTTGGTTTTCCATTAGTCCTTTGATTACGAAATTTTGTAATTAGGTTATTTATGACTATTTATCAAGTAAAAAAGACCAATTCCCACTCATTAAATTTATCCAGAAGTAACGTGAATTGCATTGAATGTTCCAATTTAGAGACAGATTATATTTCATCTCTAAAACGTCCAATTTTAAATAAAATTAACTGCAAAATTAATCAAGGTGAATTTGTGGCTTTATTAGGATTGAATGGTGCGGGTAAATCAACATTGTTAAAATCTTTCGTGGGTTTAGTACCTTTAATCAAAGGAGAAATTAAAATCAATGGTGTTTCTTGCTCTCAACAAAAATTACCACAAATTCGTCGAGATGTGGGAATGTTATTTCAAGGAGGGGGATTAATTCGACAATTACCAGCTATTGATAATGTCTTATGTGGAAGATTAGGAGTTAGAAAAAACCGACAAACTTTATTGGGATTTCCTCAAAGCGATCGTAAATTAGCCTTAGAATTATTAACACAATTAGGCTTAAAAGAACACATATATCAAAAAACCAGTAAATTGAGTGGTGGACAACAACAAAAAGTAGCAATTGCTCGCGCATTAATGCAGTCTCCCCAAATACTTTTAGCTGATGAACCTACTACAGGTTTAGATATAATAGCTTCACAACAAGTAATGACAACTTTATCCGAATTACATCAACAAGGTTTAACTATTATTACCGTTTTACATGATTTAACTTTAGCTACAGAATACGCTCAAAGAGCTATTATTTTAGATAAAGGTGAAGTAGTTTATGATGGTAAATGTGAAAATTTACAAGCTCAATTTTCTTGAAAAAAGTATAACCTGATCTCACGCTAAGACGCAAATATCCAAAGAGAAAGAGTTTGATAAATTGTCAGCAGTAGGGTGTGTTAGCACCAGCGTAACGCACCTTATGTATCTACTTAATATTTGCGGCTGAATGCTTACGAAAAATTCAAAATAGAAAATTTTACTTTGTTTAAAAAAATGAAACCCTTTGCTAAGTTACAAATTCTTCATCGTTATCCTTGGTTTGTTCCTTTAGTTATTTTCTTGTTGATGATTGAAGTTTATATCTGGTCTTTACAAGGATTAAAGGTTGATTTTCACTTATTAAAAGATAGTTGGCCTTTTATTACGGATTTTATTTCTCGGCTATTTCCTCCAAATTGGCAAGTTTTAGATATCGCTGTTCAAGGATTAATTGAAACTGTACAAATGTCTGTATGGGGAACAACTATAGGCGCAATTTTATCATTACCAATTGCTATGGCTAGTGCTAATAATATCGCTCCTTTATGGTTAAGATGGATAGCAAATTTACTCCAAAATGCTGTTCGTTCTGTACCCTCAATTATCTTAGGTTTAATCTTTGTCGCTGCTACTGGTTTAGGCGCACCTGCGGGAACATTAGCATTATCAATATATACTATTGGATATCTGGCCAAATTTTATCAACAAGCTATAGAATCAGTAGATCATCGTTCTTTAGAGTCTTTACAAGTTATTGGTGCATCAAGAATGCAAATTGCTCAATATGGTATATTACCGCAAATATTACCGCTAGGACTAGGTTATACTTTATGGATGTTTGAATATAATATCCGTGCGGCTTCGGTTTTAGGAGTGGTTGGCGCTGGGGGGATAGGCTTTCAATTGAAAAGCTATATAGATGGATTTGAATATACTAAAGCGACAACTATGATGTTAGTGCTATTGCTAGTAGTGACAGTTATTGATTGGTTTAGTAGTAAATTAAGGCGTTATTTAGAATCAATGCAGTAACGAGAATTGTCAAACCCAGGAAAAAACACACAAAATCTGATTTCTGGAAAGTCCTGACTGGTTTAGTTTTTCAACTTCAAGGCCTCTGTCGCTGAAATTCCCTCACCTTGAGTACCGAAATACCATAAAGCTGCACCTGCTTCTGCACGAGTTACGGGTTTTTTCGGTTGAAATAAAGTTGTATAGCCAAAAACGCGGCGAATATTTGATTGTTCAGCATTTTGGAAATCAGCTAAAATGGCTTTCAATGCTTTTGGTTCTATATTACCTGCATCTTGAAATCCCCAAGTTTGTTTAACAGCTTCTAAATTAGCACCAGGTAAGGCTTGACGGGTATCTAAAGGAACTTTCCATAATAGTAATTGTTCTCGCGTTAAAGGCGCGTCAGGGCGAAATAAAACCGCTGTTGCATCTCCTGATAAAGTACTATTAATTAAACCCGTTTCTGCTAATCCCTGAATCAAGGGAAAATCAGCATCTTGAGGCAGTATATCCCTAAAAGCTGGTTGAGTGCTAGGGGATGCTAACCGAATTTGTTTGGCTGGATTATTAGAATACATGGTATTATTGGCATTAACCAACCAGCGAGCATATTCTCGACGGGTGATAATTTTATTAGGTAGAAATTCTTGAGTGGTTTTGGGTTCGATAGAAAATACGCCTAATAATGCTAAATCTTGTATATGCGATCGCCATTCCGGGGGTGCTTTCTGTAGATCAATAAATTCTGGGGTGGCTAAAGTTTCCGATTTGTTAGTTGGTTGGGTGACTATTTTGGTATTATTGGTTTTAGGCAATAGCGGACCAATAAATTGGGGATGATCTGGGGAGGTGACTGGATTAGTAGCTGTAGTTTGGGAATGAGACGAATATTCAATTAATAATTTCGTCGCTGTTTGGGTTTGTGGCTGAATTGTCACAGTAATGAGTAAATCATTACGTCGGGCTGTAAAAGTACCCTGCACATCGTCTTCCGGCTGTTGGACAAGCCAATTTTGAGCCTGAAATTGTTGACGATAAAAACTGGTAATTAAATTACTAGGATCAGCACTTTGCCAACGAATTGAGATTTTATTTTCAGAATTAGCTGGTGTAACTTCTTTTAATTCAGCATTGGGATAAATCGGAAGATCTGGGGGAAAATCAGCCGGTAACTTAATTGTTGATGTGTTTGGGTCTGGTGTTACTTGCTGACTAGTCGGTTTAGCAAAGGGAACAGGAGTATTTTGCAGCCGAGGATCAGCAGCCAATGATTGTTCCAGGTTTTTGGCAGATGGACTGTTGGTACAAGCTGTTAAGGAAGATAGTAAAACAGCTAAACTCAAGAAAGCAGCAGGGTAGTTACGGAAAAACACAAAGAAATCACAAATTGATTTTCACCTTCTACCCTAGCATTTTTAACAACAGGTAAAAGACAAATTCGATTTGATGGGCATCTAGTGGCAAATTCGGGCTAATAGGTGTAAAAATCCAGGTAAAAGTCGGCAAAATTCCGCAAAAATTCGTCTGATGTCAAAAACCTAAATCGGACTACAGTAGGAAAAATCTAAAATAGATATTAAATTGGAAAAAACAACGGCCATCGACCAACGTTAGTTAGTCCATTTTATTTTCTGTAAAGCGTCGCCAGGTTGTTACCAGTGCTGAAACAAGATGTCATGCAAGTTTCCCAGGATCAGCCTAACTATTCTGAGGCTCCACTCCAATTGTTGCTGTTTGTTGATGGACGACCTAAGTCTCGACAACAAGTACAGCGAATTCGCGCTTACTTAAAAGAATTAGAGGCTGTGTATAGTTTTGAACTACAACTTATTGATGTTGAACAACAGCCTTATTTAGCGGAACACTTTAAGTTAATAGCAACTCCTGCTTTGGTGAAAATTCATCCAGAACCACAACAGACTATCGCTGGTACTAATATCATCCCGCAGTTAAAAACTTGGTGGCCGCGTTGGCAAACCACAGTAGATACGTTTTTGAAATTACAGGAGGATTTACAAGAACGTCTGGATGAAAAGAATCAAGTAATATCACCTAAGTATACTATTCATTCTGTTGCTACTTCATCTGCATTGATTCAACTCTCAGATGAAATTTTTCGGCTAAAGCAGGAAAAGGAAAAACTACAAGAACAGCTACAGTTTAAAGACCGCGTCATTGCCATTTTAGCCCATGACCTCCGCAATCCCCTCACGGCTGCGGCGATCGCTATTGAAACTCTTCAATCTCATTACAATCCAGAAACAGGGGAATTTCCCCGCTTAAAACCAGCCATGGCACTGCATTTATTAAAACAAGCCCGCGCACAAACACGGATTATTGATCGGATGATTGCTGAACTTTTACAAGTAGGGTTTGGTCAAGACACAGAACTACCAATTACACCCCAAAAACTACAATTAGGGGAACTGTGTTTAGAGGTGTTAGAGGAATTGAGCGATCGCTATATTAGCAAATCCCAAACTATAGAAACAGATATTCCTCAAGATTTACCATTAGTGTATGCAGATCCAGCCCGAATTAGGCAAGCATTAATTAATCTTTTAGATAATGCCATCAAATATACACCTGTTGGTGGTATTATCAGTTTGTCGGGACTACATCGCACTACGCAAAAGGTGGAATTTAGTATTGGTGATAGCGGTCCTGGTATTCCTGAAGAAAACCGCGATCGCATTTTTGAGCATCTTTTCCGTCTCCAACGTGATCAAAACGTAGATGGATATGGAATTGGTCTTTGTTTATGTCAACGCATTATCCGCGCTCACTACGGTCAAATTTGGGTGGATTCATCTCCCCACGGTGGTGCATGGTTTCATTTTACTTTGCCAGTATATCCATCGTAGTTATTAGTTATTAGTTAGTTATCAGTGGTAAAACTATTACCCATTACCCATTACCAATTACCAATTACCAATTACCCATTACCAAAAATGCCAAATTCATTAATGTATCAAGAGGACGATTTCGTGGTTTTGGAAACAAATCAACCAGAACAATTTCTCACAGCGGCTGAGTTATTAACAAAACTAGAGGAAATTGTATCACAACTTCCTGATCATGATTTACCGCCAGATGTACAAAAATTCCAGTCTGTCACCGAAAAAGCACGATATTTACTAAATACAAGTTGTAATTTGGATGTTGGACCAGGAAAATATTTACAGTGGTATGCGGTGCGCTTAGAAAAATAAAATCTCTTGAAAATCTCTTGAAAATCTCTTGGTGACTAGAAATCAAAGGGGCAAAAAACGCCTTGGCATCTGGTTTTAATGGGTTTTAATTCATACAATTATAAACAGTAATCATACCAATTTAGTATCTTTTGGTCTGCTATTTATAGCCAATCCAGATTTACCAAAAGACTTAGAAATTAACCCACATTTGCATACACTAAATCCTGAAAAGATTTATGGTTCAGAAGCCAGAGAATATATTGATTATCCCAGTTTATAATTCCCTCAACCGTCTCAACCAATTACACCACTATCAAAGATTTTGAGTTGGATAATTATCCTGAAATAGCTCAAAAAACTGGATTATTAAAAATGGGCTGATCACTATTCTATGAATACTTGAGAAATTGGTTAAAAGAGCCAATTTTCAAATCCTGTACCACGACATAAAAAATACTTCACAGACATTCAAAATTATGGATTTATCAAATTTTACCACACTACAAAATTTAGAATCTGCCTTTGCTGGTGAATCAATGGCAAATCGCAAATACTTATTTTTTGCAGCGGTAGCGCGTCAACTGGGTTTTTCCGATTTAGCGAAACTTTTTAAAGAAACAGCAGATCAAGAAACTGAACACGCTTTCGCACATTTTGAATTATTACATCCTGAACTTGTAGTTAAAAATGCTGCTGCTTTAAATGATGAACAAAAACGGGAAATAATTTCTCGTTGTTTATCTTTAGCCATTGAAGGTGAAACCTATGAATACACTACAATGTATCCCCAATTCGCGGCGGCTGCCCAAAAAGATCGAGATGATTTAGCAGCGGCAGAATTTCTCAACCAAGCTCAAGAATCTAGTGATCATGCTAACACATTTCGCACCGCAGCCCACCGTTTTGGGTTGCTCAAATTCATTGAAAATTATCATGCAGATCGCTATATTGAGGCTTTAGAAGTATTAAATGGTGGAGAAACTATCACCAGAGTAATAAGCGAAGACCCTCACACTCAAAAATGGATTTGTAGACAATGCAGCATGATTTATGATCCTGTTATCGGTGATCCTGATTCGGGAATTGCAGCGGGTACAGCTTTTACTGATATTCCCGATGATTGGAGTTGTCCTATTTGTGGCGCTACTAAAAAGACTTTTAAACCTCTTGAGGAAAAAATGGCGACTAGAAAATAAGTAATA
The DNA here is from genome assembly GCF_014696335.1 of Dolichospermum sp. FACHB-1250. NCBI lineage: Bacteria > Bacillati > Cyanobacteriota > Cyanophyceae > Nostocales > Aphanizomenonaceae > Dolichospermum > Dolichospermum sp. FACHB-1250. Next base: position 55,093 of record NZ_JACJPZ010000009.1, on the reverse strand, counting down.
AAGAATATAGGGATGTTCCATAGTTAACTTTCAGCAAATGTACATTAGTCCATGCAGATGATAACAGAGTTTATCAAAGTGTGGACTTTATTTGTCTAGTAGTGAATTATATTTGCAATAATGTATTTTGTTCTATAAATTTATTAATAACTCAAGTTGCTAATTATCTAGTTGAGACTAGTAATGGGTAATGGGTAATGGGTAATAGGTAATGGGTGATAAAATCCCTGAAAACATTTGCAAGTATCACGTCAGCGTCAAGACTTGGCTGTGACAACAGCATTGTGCGTGGTCAAATCTAACGATTTGGTGGTCTTTGAAAAACTGCAAGTGAAAAATATGGTTAAGAATAGCAAATTAGCCAAGTCAATTAGTGATGCGGGGTGGTCATTGTTTACTCAATGGTTAGAATATTTTGGTAAAGTCTATGGTCGTGTGGTTGTACCTGTTGCACCACAATATACTTCTCAAAATTGTTCTAATTGTGGAGAAATCGTCAAGAAGTCACTTTCAGTTAGAACTCATGTTTGTAAATGTGGGTGCATACTTGACCGTGACCACAATGCTGCAATTAACATTCTAGCAAAAGCACTAAAACAAACTGGCTATGATCTAAGTACGGTGGGGCGCACCGGAACTTCTAACCCTTGTGGAGAGATGACCCTCTGCTCAGACTTGGTAACAAGTTTGAGTAAGGTTGCTCATTGAAACAAGAATCCCCGTCCCTCTATAGGGCGGGGAGCGTCAATAATATCACCCTCAAAATAAAATGGCTGTAATGTATTATAAAATAAGTATCACATTGACTCAAAGATAAGTATTTACATATATGAAAAATGCTGCGACAATTCCCAAACGGATTTTATTCTTACATCCCAACTTTCCCGCTCAATTTCGCCATTTAGCCGCAGCTTTAGCCCAAGATAGCAATTACCAAATTGTATTTGGCACTAATCGTCAGGAAGGAACTATACCTGGTGTATTTAAAGCTATTTATCAACCTTCCCGTCAAGCAGCACCCCAAACCCATCATTATGTCCGCAATTTAGAAAATGCAGTTATTACTGGACAAGCTGTATATCGAATGGCAGAAAATCTGAAAACACAGGGTTTTATCCCAGATATAATTTACGGTCATTCGGGTTGGGGTCCGACATTATTTATGAAAGAAATTTTCCCCGAAGCAGAATTATTGTGTTTCTTTGAATGGTTTTATCATGGTCGCGGTTCTGATGCTGATTTTGATCCCAGTGAACCACTAAATGCAGATGATTTATGTCGTATTCGTGTGAAAAATGCCCCGATTTTAATTGATTTATATAATTGTCATCGTGGTCTTTCTCCTACTAATTGGCAACGGCAGCAATTTCCCCCAGAATATCATAGTAAAATCAGTGTTTGTCACGATGGAATTGATACTAATTTTTTTCAACCCCAGCCAGATGCTAAATTAGTTTTACCTCGCATTAATCTTGACCTTTCCCAGGTTACAGAATTAGTAACCTATGTAGGCAGGGGAATGGAACCTTATCGCGGTTTTCCTCAGTTCATGGAAGCAGTAGCATTAATTCAACAACAACGGCCAAATTGTCATGTTGTAGTTGTGGGGGAAGATAGGGTAGCTTATGGAAAAACTCTACCAGATGGTAAAACCTATAAACAGTTAATGTTAGAAAAGTTAGATTTGGATTTATCCAGATTACACTTTACCGGTAGACTACCTTATAGTGAATATCTCCAAGTTTTACAAGCTTCCTCAGCCCATATTTATTTAACCCGTCCTTTTGTCTTATCCTGGTCAATGTTAGAAGCCATGTCTACAGGATGTTTATTAATAGCTTCTGATACTCCACCAGTTTTAGAAGTAATTGAAGATGGTAAAAATGGACTGTTGGTAGATTTCTTTTCTCCCCAACAAATTGCTAATAAAGTCAACGCGGCTTTGGATAATTCCCCAGATATGATTCCTATTCGTGCCGCTGCCAGAAAGACTATAATCAATAACTATGATTTAGCAACATTATTACCACAGCATTTAAATTGGTTGTTGGGTCATACCAATTCTATGTGAGGAAAAACTCCCCAGAAAAAGAGAGTGGGAGGAGGCATTACCAAGCGCCTTTCTCTCCCACTCTACCATTTGCTGCTGAAGCGTTTAGGAATTTATTCATATAGACGAAACCCGTTAATTAGGGGGGTAATTTGCAGGTTAACGATCACGTCTATATTTAGCAGGTATTCCTGTGCAGCAAATACTAATTCTATTGATTTTTTAGACAATCTCCACAAGAGCTTTATGTTAGTTGATTTAACCTCTTAACAATCCCTTGTTTTTGCTTGTCTCATATAATTTAGCCTGGTTTATTTAACCATGGTTGCCAATTTGGCATTTTTCTGAAATTTTTTCATTCTTGATTATTAATCTTTTTTAATTACATTTTTACCGGATAATTAATAGGGGGTCAGACCCATCATTCCTGATCTGAATTGATTTGAATGGTCTGTGTTTGTGCCAATTTTTTTCTTGATTTTGATTTAACCCTATCCACAACCCTCAAGAGACGCTAAAATCAATCCAGCCTTTGTATTTTCGTGGTTTTGACCCAGATAACTCAGAGTGCAGTTCACTGCATAAATCCTCATTGTCAACGTCCTTATCCCCAACCCTGGGGAAACAAATTTTGTAACAGTTGTGGCGCACAGTTGCATTTGTTAGAACGTTATTTCCCTCTTAAACCACTAGGATCAGGGGGATTTGCTCAAATTTATACAATTTGGGATGAAAAGACACAAACAGAAAAAGTCCTCAAGGTGCTTGTAGAGACTTCAGCGAAGGCACTTGAATTGTTCATGCAAGAGGCGGAATTTTTAAGTAATTTCCGTAGTAATGCCGTCCCCAAAGTGGACAATGATGGGTATTTTCAAGTTAATTTGATCAATCCTCAACCCCTTCAATTACCATGTTTGGTGATGGAAAAAATCCATGGCTATACTTTAGAGGAAGTATTAATAAATTCCCCCCAAGGTTGTCCAGAAGATTTAGTTTTATGTTGGTTTATTCAAGCTGTACAGATTTTGCAGGAGTTACACAAGCGCCAAATTATTCACCGAGATATAAAGCCTTCTAATTTAATGTTACGAACCTCTACACCCGCTAAACCCCTCAAGGAGGATAAGTTAGTCTTAATTGATTTTGGGGGCGCTAAACAAGTTAGTGGTTCAGTTTTAAAATCCCATTCTACCTCCACCCGCTTATACTCCTCCGGTTATAGTCCTCAAGAACAAATTCATGGTAGTAATGTCGGTCCTGGGGCAGATTTCTATGCTTTGGGACGGACGATGATTCAACTCCTAACGGGTAAATATCCACCTGAATTGGAAGACAGTCTCACGGGAAAATTACGGTGGCGTAATTATTGTCAGATTAAACCAGATTTAGCAGACTTGCTAGATGAAATGGTACAGGATGACGCGCGATCGCGTCCAGCACACGCAGGTATTATTCACAAAAGATTATTAAAGATTGCTTCCCCATTACCACGGGAAGGATTATTTACCCGCATTGGCAAGTATTTAGTAAAATTAGTTGTTCAATTTTTCCAAGCTATAGGTAATACAACTTTATTTATTATTCGGGGAGTATTTAAGTTTTTATTTGCTGGTTTGGTGACTATTTGGGTAATGATTTTGACTAGTATTTGCATGGGAATAGCCACTATCATCGGTTTTATTCTGGCTGATTATACCAGTTTAGGCGATCGCTGGCTAGAATTACTAGCCTATCTATTACCAACATTAGTCAAAAATCAACCGTACATAGCCGCCGAAACCATAGTCTACGCTTTTGCAGGTTTGGGAACAGGTTTGGGACTAAGCTTGTCAGGTTGTTTTGGACAAAAGCGACGGTTTCTGGTTTCCGCTTTTATGGGTTTGATTGGTTATAGTCTAGGCTGGATAGCTTGTCAATTCATTCCCACTCAAAATAGTAGTGAAAACTTCGTAATATGGATTTTGATATCACTTCCCATACTGACATTAGGTTTAGGTATTCGCACTCATAAAATCGCTTATGCTGTAATTGCTGGTTTGGGTAGTGCTAATTTGATAGGTGTTTTCACTAACTTAGGATTAAGACTACATTTATTTCATTTTTATAGAGAACCACAAGGGTTTGATATATTTTCACCTCTGGGTTTTTTTAGTTTTGTGAGTATCTTAATTAGTTTTTCTTTAAGTATCAGCTATTACTTAATTAGTCCTTGTTTACGTTGGTTAGGTTGGAGGTAAATTCTGTTAATTAGCCCCAAAACACAGATACCCCCGGTTCATTTTGTGGTGAACCAGAGGTATCTCATAATTGGTAGACTATAAATCTTTCGGTATACTCAAGTTGACACTAATATACAGTCTTTGTTCCCATTTGCATAGTTCTGTAATAACAATTTATATAATTTTTGGATATTCTTAATTATTTCTTTATATTTGAGATTTACCTAAGTAGCAAATTTTCTAACTTTTCCAGGACTTACCCAACTGGCACATTGGTAGGGTGCTTTGCTACTGGATAAATCCTGCAAATAAACAGATTGTTGATATCTGACGCACCCTACAAGAGATTTTTGGGGTGACAGTTGCGTAAGTCCTAATTTAATTTCTCCCAAGAATCTCGGCTTCTAGAAAGTTGTTTTACCCCACAGTAATTAGTGAACCATGGGGTTTTGTTTTCTAAAACTCTGAGTTATTTTCTAACCATTGTTCTAAATCAGTGACAGTGGAGAAATCTAAGAGTGCTTCACCGAGTAATTCTAATTGGTCAATTGTCAATGTCCGAATTGTCTCAATGAATGATGATTCAATTCGACCAATTCGCCGATTTAGTTGCCGGAAAATCAGTTGTTGTTCTCCCTGCTCTATTCCCCTTTCTACCCCTCGTTCCATTGCTAATTCTTCTGTTGGACTAATAAAAGGCATTTGATTTTCCTCCTCCAAATGTTTAATTTTAGCGACTAATCCCTGTTGCAATTCTTTGGGCAATGTCATCATTTTATCAATTATCTTAAAAAGGTTAACAATCTTTTCTTTTGTTAAGCCTCGCTCGTAAAGTCCCCTAACTAATGTCCATTTCCACTGTTCCCGTTCTGCTAAATTACCTGTGGTGGCTTTGGTTTTCAAATGCGCCATTACTATGATAGCAAAGGGATTATCACTTGATTCTAGTTCATTCCACCGTGATTCATAGTCCAGGAGTTTAGCAATGGGGAACTTCAGACTTAATTCACAATCTAACATTGCTTGATGATAACTGTTAGGTCGCCAAGTGGAACTCGTATCACCTAAAATCGCCAAACTCACGACAAATTGGTGATAAAGGTCAAAGGCACGATAATTATAAGTGTACATCCGTTCTTGGAAGTCAACATCATATTGGCTTTGAATTTCAATATGAATTAAAATCCATACTTGTGTTTTATCCAATAACCAAACTTTATAAAGTTTATCGGCTATGCGTTTTTCAGTTGCTGATGAAGCCGTAATTTCTTGCAGTTCTTTATCTAGTGATTCCGGTGGTTTTGTCCAATCAATTGCTTTATAAGCTACAGGAAAGAAGAAGGATAAAAAACTATCAAAATATTCGTTTAATGCTTCTTTCCAGGATTCATCGTAATTCGCCGTGATTTCATTTTTGTTCATAAAATGCTATACTAATAATTGTGGTAATTCAGTCCCAATTAATTTAGAATTATTTCCATGCTCAACAGAATCAAAGAATTATCAATAAGTATATTATCTCGATTAGTCGAAATCCGCCGACATATTCATGCACATCCAGAATTGAGCGGAGAAGAATATCAAACCGCTGCTTTTATTGCTGGTGTATTATCCGCCAATGGACTGCACGTAGAAGAGGGAATAGGCAGAACAGGTGTGATTGGTGAATTAAAAGGGACACAATATAGTGATAATATACTGGCAATTCGTACTGATATGGATGCTTTACCCATTCAAGAACGTACAAGTTTAGAATATGCTTCTCGCATTCCCGGAGTCATGCACGCTTGTGGACATGATATTCATACTACAGTAGGTTTGGGAACAGCGATGATACTTTCCCAAATTGCCTCAGAATTGGGGGGAAAAGTGAGGTTTATATTTCAACCAGCAGAAGAAATAGCTCAAGGTGCAAATTGGATGGTAAAAGATGGAGTTATGAATAATGTTGCGGCCATTTTAGGGTTGCACGTTTTTCCTTCCATTCCCGCAGGTTCGATTGGTATTCGTTATGGTGCATTAACAGCCGCAGCAGACGATTTAGAGATTATTATTATTGGTGAATCTGGACACGGTGCGCGTCCCCATGAAGCCATAGATGCGATTTGGATTGCATCACAAGTAATTACATCATTACAACAGGCCATTAGTCGTACCCAAAATCCTTTGCGTCCCGTAGTATTGAGTATTGGTAAAATAAATGGTGGGAGAGCGCCAAATGTAATTGCTGATAGAGTACAATTATTGGGGACAGTGCGATCGCTACATCCAGAAACTCGTAATAATTTACCAGATTGGATTGAAAAGATAGTAGCTAACGTTTGTAATTCTTATAATGCGAAATATCAAGTTAATTATCGTCAAGGTGTACCCAGTGTCCAAAATGATAATACGCTAACGCAGCTATTACAATCAGCAGCCGAAGAAGCATGGACTAATGAGCGTGTACAGATTTTACCAGAACCATCCTTAGGTGCAGAAGATTTTTCTGTTTATTTAGAACACGCCCCTGGTGCAATGTTTCGCTTGGGTGTAGGCTATGAAGAGAGAATAATTAATCATCCCCTGCATCATCCACAATTTGAAGTTGATGAATCTGCTATTATGACAGGAGTAGTCACCCTAGCTTATGCAGCTTACAAATATTGGTTAAATAAGTCAGAACTGTGATTTGGCTGATTAGGATTTCCATGATCAATTAATCAAACAAATCAGGTTTTGAAATTCCTCTTGAAATAAATTCAAAAAAGTCAAACCTGCAATCATGTCACAAATCGAAACCATAGATTCAAACCCATCAGAAAAAAGCATTGATAACTGGTACTTGGTAACTGTTCGTTCCAAGAAAAGAGAAGTATTTTTGAAATATTTGAATATAGCTATCAGCCAAAATCAACTACAAGACTTGGTAATAGAAATAAAAATTCCCCAAGAAGCAGTTTATCAAGACATTGTTTTATTAAAAACGAGTAATTTCAAAACTGCTTACATACAACTAAAAAATATTGAATGTTTCCAAAATATCGAACGCAAACCCCTAGCATTACAACAAGTAAATAGAATGTTAGGGATTACTTAAAACCTCCAGAAAAAAATAGAGACAGGGAAAGTAGATAAAGAGTGAGAGTTTGAGAAATGGAGTTTTTGATTTTCACACCTCAATTCAGCAGCGCCAAAAAATTCCTCGTTCCCAGTTAAGAGTTCCCAGTTAAGAGTTCCCAGTTAAGAGTTCCCAGTTAAGAGTTCCCTGTTCCCTTGTCATAACGACAATTTTTAACGCCAACCTACTTAGATAATGCAAAAAATAGTAAAAGTTAAACCAAATTCCCAGCAACAAAAGATTGAAGAATTAGCAGATGGTAGTTTAAATGTACATTTAAAATCACCACCAGTAGACGGTAAAGCCAACGAAGAACTAATTAAACTATTAGCCAAAAAATTTGATGTTCCTAAATCATCTATTACAATTAAATCTGGTGTAACATCTAGAAACAAACTCATTATAATTGATAAAAATTAGACATCAATGGTACAGCACCCCCAGAATATGCCAAGCCTGGCTATGGGTAAGGAGGAAGCTGCTTATTGGTTGAGAATGGCTATGCAACGCAAAAGTCCTAGACGGGTATTAATGGCGTTACGGTGTTTGTTGACAGACCCGAATAGATAATAAAAATTAATGACCCTTACTTTTAATCGGGAAAAATACAAGGAATTATTAACAGCTTATCTTCCCAAGTTGATAAAAACTGAAGCGGAAAATGAGCAAGCTTTAGGAATCGTGGAAGATTTAATGCACCGGAAACGTACACCGGAAGAAGATGAATTATATCAGTTGTTAATTACTTTAATAGAAAAGTTTGAAAAAGAAAATTATCAACCTAATCAGCAAAATCATCCTCTATCTATGTTATTATTTTTATTGGAAGAATCTGAAAGAAGTCGAGATGATTTAGTAGCAGTTTTAGGAAATGAAGATATAGTTAATAATATTTTTAATGGACAAGAAAAGATAAATGCAGAACAAGCACGGAATTTAGGAGATTTTTTTCATGTAGAACCGAGTTTATTTATGGAATAATAATTAGGGCTTGCTGAAAAAGTGGAAAAAGGCAAAAAAAATTGGGTAGTTAGGCAAAAGCAAAGATAAGTTTTTGATTTTAATTTCTTTGATTCGCTTCATTATTTACTTTCCAAGATGGGTTTTAAAATATCAGGACTTCTGACAGCAAATAGTTTGATGCGGTTAGGAATTTCATTATCTGGATCTGTCCATTTGTCATAAAGTTGTTCAATTACTTTTTGTTTTTCTTCATCTAATAAATTTTTAAATTCCTTACCTTGCATAACTTCTGTAATATCTCTTTCGATAAAATCTAACACATTTATGCCACAATTTTTCATATGTTCAGGAAAATACACGTTGAAAACCAAAGAATCTAAAATATCATCAAGTTGCTTGTAAAATCCTCTTTTTTGAAAATTAGAAAAAATAATAACTTCAACTATAGTAGCAATCAATTTATTATTTGTTTCCGTATAGTTTGGAATTGGTATTCTCTTCAAATAAACAATCTTAACTTCGGCAAATGTTTTATCTAACTCTTGAACAGCCATACTATACCAAAAATCTATTAGCTTGGAATTAATTATTCCAAGAATAGCCTCTAAACTATAGCTATTTTTTGATTTTAGAATACCAATATTTACACTATTAAGAACAAGATTTTTATTCCTATCAATTGTTGCAATTATGCCATCTGCCGTTGTTCTTATTATAAGTTTTGGATTGGTATAGTGGTAACTAAGATCACCTCCCGATTTAATATTTTCTGATTTAAGTATAAAATACTGTTCAATTCTACCCAAATAAAATTTATTAAAATCACGTCCTTTAATGATAGGGTAAGTTCCATCAATTTGATCCTCAAAAATGGAATCATTGTTGCCCCTAGTTTGTATTCCATGATAAAATTCTATTAAATCATCAAGCTTTAAGATTTGACGATTTAATTTTTGGAAAATTTCAATTTCATCTTTACTACCAACACATATAACTTCTTGAAATGAACTTAACAATACATCTAGAGGAATGTTTGTTGGAGGTATATTATTTAGCGATTCTAGATAATTATTTTTTCTTAAATCGAGTAATGAACAAAACCTATGACTTGTATTTTTTTGAAGAAATATAATACAAGTATCTACTTCTGCTGCTTCAAATACTTTTTTTCCTAAAACTGTTAATTTTTTTAGACAATTATTCTTAATAAATTGTCTAAACTTTGAAAAGTATGTTCCTGACAAAAATGTGTAAGGTGTAATAAAATTTAATATTCCATCATTTGACAATAAATTTGTTCCTTTTTCAACAAAAACAGAATACGCCTCGATCTTATATTCTGCTGTCAAATATAATTTCAAAATTTGATCGAACATTTTTTTGTCTTTAAAAATGTTTCCATAAGGCGGATTACCAATCACGATATCAAAACCATCTGAAATATCAAACATCCATTCTGAATCAAAGAAAGGAGAAGAAACATTTTGGTTGTATGGGTCCCAGTTTGCTAATTTATTTGCAGTATCAGTTTCCCAGCCATTTTTTTGTAAAACTACAGCAATTTTTTCTCTCAAAGCCTTATCTTGATCTCTCAACTTGCGCTTATGACTAGGAGACTTAGAACTAAATAAACGATGCCTGACCTTCTTCAAATCCGCCTCTAACTTCTTGATTTCTGGCGTATCAAACAAACTTAACTGCACCTTTGGTTTCTCAATCCCAATCAAAGTATTAGCCGCTACAAACTTAGTTTCGAGGTTAGGCAAAGGACGAATCCCAAAATTATCCTTATTTAGATCAACCTTTTGATCAACCACCAACGAAATAAAGAACCGTAGCTTAGAAATTTGGGTAGCAATGGACTGTATATCTACCCCATAAATACAATTCTCAATCAGATATAACTTACGTCCATAATCTAACTCATTATTAGCAAAAGCCTCCTCAATATCCTTAATTTGAGCATTCAAATCTTGAATACTTTGCTCCCGATATTGAGCATCATCTAACTCCTCTAACTGACTAATAGCCGCTTCAACTCTGGCAATTTGACGGTGTTTCCATTCCGTATTTTTCGGGTCAACTTTAAATAGAATATGTACCATCTTTTGCAAAATCCCCATCGGGAAAGCACCCGAACCACAGGCAGGATCAAGAATAGTACATTTATCCAAAGCCTTAATAATCCGTTTCTGAACCTCAGCATTTCCTTCAAATGGATTAACAGCATCAAAAGAAACCAGTTGACGCAATTGCCGATCTAAATCTTCCTCTTTATATCCAGATTCTTGAGCAAGTAACTCATTTTTTAAGTAAGCAATGAGACTTTCATCCACCATGTAATTAACAATTTCACGGGGCGTATAAAAAGAGCCTGTTTGCTTTCTGGCTGTCGTCTTTGTCTCAGGATTATAACTAGCCAAAAGATTCTCAAATACTTTACCCAACAACTCAGGATCGAGTGCGACATCTTCTTCAATTGGGGTATTTTCTGTAATCGTAAATTTGTAAGCTTTGAGAATATTGATTAAACCCTTGACCGCCGCCTCTTTTGTCCCCTTATTAGTTGCACCATATTCTGCACTTAAATCAACTTTCTCTTCTGCTCCAAAAAACAAATAATCAGGAACAATCAATTGCTCTGTTTTAGGTAGATTGTCTGAAAATCCGTCAATAAATACCTTGTTTAACTTATCGTCCAAACATTCAAATAACCCACCGTTGAGGAAAGGGACAACACCATTCACCATTTCCACAAGTCTCTCTGGATTCTGGAAGTGTTCCCTGTAGCGCATCAAAAAGTTAGCGTCTCGGTGCTGTCCATAGTTATCCATTTTCCGAAAGCCTCTGACGCGATTATCGTGGCTTTCCATTGGTTTAATTGGACAGTTTAGCGTTGCAAAAAAGAGGTTTTGTAAGATAGCTTTGTAATAGATACTTTCTTGATTTACCTGCTTAAAGAGTCCTAAATCAGTATAGGGAGAGATATTCTTGAGAATATCCCTTTGTAAATCATCAAGATTAAAAAGCTCTGGAGGGATTAGTCCTTTTTCTTTAATAAACCACACAAAAAGCAATCGCGTCAGCAAACGAATCACATTTTTAGATTTGTGTTCTTGTTTCAAATCTTCAGGACTAACCTTCTTAGCCTGAGCTTCAAGCAAATTTGGTTCTGAGGGAAAAGTTACGCGCCCAACTGCCCAAAAATACCAGTTAGAAAGTTCTCTGTAAAAATTCTTATTCAGCAAACTAACATCAAGTACCTTCTGCCAATAAGCATATAAATTGGCAAAAGAATTAACTCGATCCTTACCTGTTGTTGGAATTGCTAACTCTGCTAAAATACGTTGATGCCCAGAATGCGGTTGTCGAATATCAATATCCCGTAACAGTGTCACCTTCCCCGGTTTCTCACCTTCTTGATTGTCCTTGTATTTCAATCTCTCGGTATTTGCAAACGCTAGATATTCGCTATTTGCATCAGTGTACTTAAACACCACCACCACAGGTGTATAGTAAAATTCCCGATTAAACGCCCGTGATATTTCTGCTAAATGCGATCGCTTTGGTAATTGTCCATGATCACGATTATTTAAAGTCACCCCAAAAATCAAAATTCCATCATAATCTGACTTAATCTGATCAATCGCTAAACTTTGATTACCTCTAAAAGCTGCATCATCTACTAACCCAACAAAATAAACATCATTAATTAACCTAAAAACCTCATTATCTTTATAAGTATTCTGTAATATTTTTTTTGCCGAAACCGGCTTATCATCTACATAATTAATCGGTATATTTAGATTTGACTTACCAAACAACTCCTTTAAAGCAGGTAAAAAATCTATTTCATTAAATCTTGTTAGTTGCATAATTTTATACCGTTAATAAAACCCAACTGATTAAGTCGAAATTATTAAGCTGATATTTACCATCAACTGTAACATTTTGCTTGATCCTATCTATAGAAGCCTTGTTACCTTTTTTTAAGCCTTGCAAAATTCCCAGCGTTTCATTACCCATTGTTTCTTTGATAGAACCATCTTCCATTTCCTCAGTTTGCACTGCTTGACTGCTTAACCAAGTTTTAAGCGCGTTCACCAACTCTGCAATTACCACTGCTTCACCACGATCAATTGCATCTGGTACAAAACGCTCATTATCTTTATACAAGGTTAGCAAATCTAAAACTTCTTTTTGATTTTTTAAAATTAATTTACCTGATTTATCAATGTAAATTAAATCAAACACCTGATATTGATGATCTAATTTCTTAGCTGGTTTGGCAGGATACCCCAACAAAGCAATGATACCATCACTCAAATCATCACTAACACCAGATTTCTGCTCTGCTACAAATCCCGTATAGACACCCTTGGGCATTTGGCGATATTTATCCTTGTCACGATTAAATTCTGCTAATAAATCCTGACGATATCGCTCCAAAGACAAACTATCAAAGCCTAACCCTTGATCGCTTACTTCAATATCATCCCAAGTGACTTGCATTTGCTGCATCATCAAATCATTCATCTTTTGATCAAACTCTTCATCATGAACCATCTTAGCAAAACTATCAGAAAATTGATGATCCACCTCTGCTCCCGCCAACTTCATCGTTGCCATTCGTTGCTCAATCCGTCCTTGCAAATTGAGATAGGAATTAATATTATCTGATGGCCAGAAGTTAATCCCAAAAATTTGTTGATTAGGACTACCCAAGCGATCAATCCGTCCCATGCGTTGAATAATTCGCACAGGATTCCAATGAATATCGTAATTAATCACCATATCAGCATCTTGCAAATTTTGTCCCTCACTGAGAGCATCCGTAGCAATCAAGATATCAAGAGGATTATTCAGCTTTTGATACGTCTGGGGGTGATTATCTTTAACCCATTCTTGCCATTGTGCAAAAGCTTCTAACCCTTGTTTCTCAGAGCTAAAAGACCATTCCTTTTCACAAAATAGCTTGGTATATGGTGCAAATCTTTCGAGAATTGCTTCCATAGACTGTTGGCGATCGCTATCATCTGAGTATGAGCCTGTCCCCGATGCAATCGCCATCTTGTCAAAACCTCTAGCTCGAAGCTGATTAAACAAATACATCGCTGTATCACGATAGACTGTAAAAATTACCACTTTTTGATTATGGTTATTTGCCCCTGATTTCCGCTTTTCGATAATTTCTGTAATCAGTCTCTCCAACTTGTCATCACAGGATTTAAACTGATTGGGCTTCTTAATTTCTTTATCAATTTTGATATGAAACTTTTGCAAATTGACAGACAGCTTATCGAGAGCATCTAAATCTTTTTTTAGATCCTCCTTAAATTTATCCAAATTACCAGCTTGATCAATTTCCGCGATCCTAATCGGGCGTTTTTTACCTAAGGTATATTGTTCAACTGCTTCAGTAAAATCATCATCATTTTCATCATTTTCATCATTTTCTAAATCATAAACATCATTTTCTAATAATGCTGTTTTCACCTTGCTTGCTTGATATGCTTTAATCCTATCTAAAGCATTTTGATGATGGTTTTTGATTTTCTCAACTGTTGAGTAAAAGGAAAACCAAGAAGACTCCAATCGCTTCACCATCAAGATATAAATCATCTTAACTAGAAAGCGATCGCGTGATTTTTCATCGCGTAATATATCTTTCTTAGCGTCTTTTTGCTGATTTGATTCATCATCTAAATAAAAAGCTGGCTGATATCCTGATAACATCGGTGGAAAATGATCAAACAATTCCTCAAAGGTTTCAAAATTACCAAGCTGATGTGGTGTTATAAATAAATTTTTAGGCTTTATCTTAGTAGGAAATACTAAATTTGTCTGTTGACCTTCCACCATTTTTCTAGTTCTCGCAACTAATAGAGAATCTGTTAACCTAAAAAAATCATTGTCTGAGAGCTTTTTAATAAAATTGCCGATTTGAGGTTTTGTATCTCTGCGCCACTCGTTAAATATAGTCTGTGCTTGTTTAAAGGAATAATCAATATTTTTTACACCTAATTTGCTATCATAGTCATGTACATCACCTTGAACCATTAACTTAAATTGATTTCTGACATCATTTAAGGAATTATTAATGGGAGTTGCTGATATCAGTAAAACTTTGATATCTTGATTCTTTTTTAAAATTTGATCAACTAAAAATTTATAACGATTAGATTTGTCATTTCTGAGATTATGACTTTCATCAATGACAATTAATTTGGGTTTGTCATCACAAAAAAACTTATCAGCGCGATCATGATAGGAATTTAGGCGATCGCTGTTCATATCAGTATGAAAACGAATGAAAAATTTAAGCTTATCGGTTTCAAATTTTGATGCTTGATCTTCCTTATAGCGTCTCCAATTACTCTCTAATTTTTTAGGACAAAGTAATATAACTTCCCGTCCTTGCATTTGAAAAAACTTCATCACAGCCAAAGCACTCCAAGTTTTTCCTAAACCCACCGCATCTGCTAAAATAGCTCCATTATATTTCTGTAGCATCCGAATCAGACTCAGAACACCCTTTTTTTGAAAGTCATAAAGTGCAGTAAAAATAGCAGTATTTTCTAATCTACCAACTTGACGATTAAAGTCTGGATCATTCTCAATTTCCAAAACTTGATTACCAAACAACTCAAATAATATCTTATAGTAAATATCTCTGGGAGTATATTTAATAAATATTTTTTCAATTTCATGAATTAGATATTGCTTAAAATCTACTTTTTCAGTTGTTCCATCTTTCAATAAGAGAGTTTTTTCTTGATGAGCTTGAGGTTTTATCCAAAGTGAATAAAACCATTTTACCAATTCTTTATATTGATGATTATTCCCCGTCTCAGCAATATTCAATTCTAAATTATTTGTATGCTTTAGGCCAATTCCTGCCTCAGTTAAGTTTGAACTACCCGAAATAAAATACTTATTGCGATCATCGTCCTTCAATGGCTCAAATAAGTAACACTTAGCATGACAAAAATTTGGCTCTAAAGTTTTTACTTTAACCTTGTCCTGTCTTAAAAAAATAACGGCTTCCTGTGCCAAAAGACTAAGATTCAGAGCCGCTTCAATCGTAATATTCTCGTTTAGTAAATCTAACGGACGATTCTCGACTTGATCTAGGTTAACAATATCCCCAAGCACTAGTCGAAATTTAGCAATTTTATGATTAATTTGCTGAGAAAGATAAGCTAAAGCCCCAACAGTAAAATAACCTGTAACAATGTCTACAGTACCTTCCTCTGTATATTTTGTCATCCACTCATGAACTTTCCGATATTTTTCGTTGTCTAATATCATTTAGCGTTGCTTTGTAAAGGGGGTAAGTCTCGTAAGTGCGTTATTAGAAGTAAGTAATAAAGCAAAATTAATTATACTTTTATTTGATTTTATACCTTGATTAGATCCAACTTATCACTATCTGTGCCACCAGCGAACTGACAAGTCAGCGCTTGCGCTATCGCATTCACGCCATCTCCAGGATTTAGGTAGTTCCATCTCCCCCTTCTCAGGTATCATTGTCATCGGTTGGGATTGCCATAAAATCCGCTGACTAGATTTATTTAAGTGCATAAGGAATTGCCAAAATTTGATTAATAATCACACTGACCGTGTTCTCCTTTATCCTACATTGTTTTTGATTTACTGACAAGTAAGTTGGGGTGAAACAACCAAAATCTGTAAAGATAAGTAAATACGAAGAAAACATCTAGTAAAGTGATTGAGATATGGGCGCTCGTTTAAGAGTATTTTTAACTCAGAAGGTTAATCAACAGAAGACGAAACTCTGTTAAACCTGATCACTGTGGGTGTGCCACAAAAAGTCAACTAGTCCAAAAACTCAACATAAGTAGATAAACGGAAAAAAACCGACATAAGTAACGAAAAGTAAAGTTCCCTGTTCCCAGTTAAGAGTTAAGAGTTCCCTTGTCATAACGACAATTTTTCACGCCAACCTACTTATATCTGTAAACATTCACCCAGCAAAACCCAACCATGACCCAAAAATACTACATTACCCTACTACCTGGCGACGGCATTGGTCCAGAAATTATGGCTGTCGCGGTGGACGTGCTAAAATGCGTCAGTCAAACCTTTGATATTAACTTTGAATTTTCCACGGCTTTAATTGGTGGCGCTGCTATTGACGAAACCGGTGAACCCCTCCCTGCTGTCACATTGGATAAGTGTCGGCATAGTGATTCCGTCTTACTCGCGGCTATCGGTGGTTACAAATGGGACTCTCTTAGTGCCAATTTACGCCCAGAAGCAGGTTTATTAGGGCTGCGGGCTGGTTTAGGGCTATTTGCTAATTTACGCCCTGCGAAAATTCTCCCCCAGTTAATTGACGCTTCTAGTCTCAAACGGGAAATTGTCGAAGGTGTAGATATCATGGTCGTGCGTGAACTCACTGGCGGCATTTATTTCGGTAAGCCTAAGGGCATATTTGCAACGGAAACCGGAGAAAAACGCGGTGTAAATACCATGGTTTACAGCGAGTCAGAAATTGAACGTATTGGGCGCGTAGCCTTTGAAACGGCACGAAAACGCGGCGGAAAACTCTGTTCTGTGGATAAAGCCAATGTATTAGAAGTATCTCAACTTTGGCGCGATCGCATGATACAACTTTCCGCAGAATATACTGATGTTGAATTATCTCACTTATATGTAGATAATGCGGCCATGCAATTAGTTCGCGCTCCCAAACAATTTGATACGATTGTCACAGGAAACCTATTTGGTGATATTCTCTCAGATGCAGCCGCTATGTTAACCGGTAGTATAGGAATGTTACCTTCTGCTAGTTTGGGTGCTGATGGTCCTGGTGTTTATGAACCAGTTCACGGTTCAGCCCCGGATATTGCAGGACTTGACAAAGCTAACCCCTTAGCACAGGTTTTAAGTACCGCCATGATGTTGCGTTATGCTTTAAATCAGCCAGAAGCAGCAGACTTAATTGAAAATAGTGTTTTAGAAGTTTTAGAACAAGGCTATCGCACAGGAGATATTATGTCACCAGGAATGCAGCTTGTCGGTTGTCGGGCTATGGGCGCAGCACTGATACAAATTCTTGAGTTAAAATCACGTTAAAGTATAAATCTGGAAGTTTTAACATCTATAATGTTAAAAATTTCAGATAAACTAAGTTTGTCAAACGGCAGCAAATCTATAACTTATATAAAAGCAAATTGTGTACGCTTTAAAACAAGAACAAGCAAACTTTCCACAAAAAAATCAACCGTCTTTGATTGACCCTAATATAATTAAAGCCGCTAGTCAAATTTACTATACCTACTGTGAAGTACACCCGGAAATAGTAGGAAAAGCTACAGGAGTCGCCATCAGTCGAGTCACTCATCGGGGGAAAGTTATTTTTACTCAGTACCCAGTGCTGTTACCACAGGAATGTTTTATCCCGTTGAATCAAATCGAATCCTATATATATTAATTACCTGGGCAAAATTAATTGTACATTTGGGAAAACAATAGAAATCTAATCTCTGTATCTCTTGTCTGTCCTCCTTGTCCTCCTTGTCCCCCTGTCCTCCTTGTCCTCCTTGTCCCCCTGTCCTCCTTGTCCTCCTTGTCCCCCTGTCCTCCTTGTCCTCCTTGTCCCCTGTCCCTTATGATGGGAGCATGGTGAGGATGGCGTTATTTACTACTAGCGAGTTTTATTTCCTGCATTTTGGGTGTATTAATAGGAAGTGGAGCAATTATCCTCTCCCGTCAGCAAATGGGTCAAAAAATGCCCTTTGGACCATTTCTAGCTTTAAGTGCGGTAATTACTGTCTTTAGCAGTGACACTATTTTGTCTCACCAGAAAATTGCCGAAAGGCACGGAAGCCACTTGGCTTTAGACAGTGGAGAAAGTGCCAACAGCGAATTTATTCGCCGAGCATAAGATATAATTAAACCGCAAGTAAGAACAACCATCTACACGAAGAAGTATTTTAATAAGGAGAAACCCCTGATTTATCTCGTTTCAGCATTTGACTGTAGCCTAGGTAAACAAGTAAAGGTAAAATATGGAGTGTAATACCGCCAAAATTTGATGGACTCGGAAAGCAAAAAAACGTAAAAGTAAGCGCAATTGCAATACCTGTCGTACTGGTAGTTGTTTTGAGCGTGTAGCGGAATAATTGACTATTCCTTTTAAGCAAGTCTTAAAGAATCTGTGTGTCTTTAGACCAGAGAGTGTCAATATATGAGATTATTGTTACCCGGATATTAACATCAAACTTTTAAATCTTTTTTATCTCATGCTGATGATTTTATCAATCCAAATCTTTATCCTTTCTGACTGTAGTTGTGATCACCCCATGAAGATATTAGATTTTGGTAATATCTAAGCAATCATCCAGGTCAAAGCAGTTACAAAAGTCATAATTCTAACCTTCTCAAATCCAAAATCTACAACTCTCAATCTCCACCTCCGGGTCGCTTAATGTCAATCACAATATATTGATCATTTTTGACCTCATACCTAATTAGATTCAGATAAAAATGGCAAATAACGAAGAATCACGCGGTTTAAAATCTCTATTGGATTGGTTCGCAAATCGCCGTAAATCGGGAAGTAGCAACTTAGAACGTCAAGAACGGGAAATTGCTGATGGTTTATGGCATAAATGCCCTAAGTGTGGTGTTTTAACATATACAAAAGATTTGAAAGCCAATCAAATGGTTTGCAGTGAATGTGGTTATCATCATCGGGTTGATAGTGATGAGCGTATTCGTCAATTAATTGATGTTAATACATGGAAACCATTAGATGAAGATTTATGCCCAACCGATCCCTTACAATTCCGCGATCGCAAACCCTATATTGATCGTTTAAAAGAAACCCAAGAAAAACTAGGACTGATAGATGCAGTTAAAACTGGGTTAGGGCAAATTAATACCCTTCCAATAGCATTAGGGGTCATGGACTTCCGATTTATGGGTGGAAGTATGGGTTCTGTCGTCGGGGAAAAACTCACCCGCATGATTGAACAAGCTACCCAAAGGCGTTATCCTGTAGTCATTATTTGCACATCTGGTGGTGCGAGAATGCAGGAAGGAATGCTGTCTTTAATGCAAATGGCAAAAATATCCGCCGCCCTACAACGTCACCGAGATTCTAAACTATTATATATTCCCGTTTTAACCAACCCTACCACGGGAGGTGTTACCGCCAGTTTTGCCATGTTAGGTGATATTATCATCGCTGAACCGAAAGCAACAATTGGTTTTGCTGGAAGACGGGTAATTGAACAAACTTTGCGGGAAAAACTCCCTGAAGATTTTCAGACTGCGGAGGACTTACTTAAACATGGGTTTGTTGATGATATCGTCCCCCGTACACAGTTAAAGGCTACTTTAACACAACTGATTGCTCTCCATCAACCTCTCCCCACCACCTCACCAAACATGGTTTTATGGGAAGCAGTGAAATTGAGTTCCACCGCTGTTGATTAGGAGTCTGGTCATTTAATCTCAAAATAACGTAGTATACTGGGGTTAATCGGATTTAACCGCAAGATGAAATACCTAACCCCAGAACAAGTTTATAAACAATCGGGGGCTAGTAACTGAATCAAAATGTATATCTAAATCTACTCATATCTCATCAATGAGTATGCTATACTTGTATACTTGAGATATGACTAAATTAACTATATCAGAGGCAGCAAAATTAAAAGGTGTGAGTATTTCCACTCTCAGAAGATGGGAACTAGATGGTAAAATAATACCAGAAAGAACCCCAAATGGACATAACAGTATTTTCTGCTAGACTTTATGGGTCGAGAAGTCATAAAAACCAGAAAATTATAGAGGAGTTAAAAGATATTGCTACTAGGCTTTAAAACTGAGTTAAAGTTCAACCAAAATCAACGGGTAAACATAGTAAAACACTGTGGAGTAGCCCGTCATGCTTGGAATTGGGGATTATCATTAACTAAACAAATATTACACCATAACCAAAATAATCCTCAAGAAAAAATCAAATTTCCTACAGCAATAGATTTACATAAATGGTTAGTAGCTTTAGTTAAACCTGAAAATCAATGGTATTATGAATGTTCTAAATCAGCCCCACAGGAAGCATTAAGGAATTTAAGAAAATCTTGGGATAGATGTTTTCAAAAAATCTCAGGAGTCCCCAGATTTAAAAAGAAAGGAAAACATGACAGTTTTACCTTAGAAGGAACAGTAAAAATCTTGGGTAATAATAAAATTCAAGTTCCCAAACTAGGAATATTAAAGACTTATGAAAGATTACCACAAGTTATACCTAAGTCTGTCACCATCAGTCGTCAAGCTGATAGATGGTTTATTAGTTTCAAAATAGAAGTAAAACCACAAGCATCTAATTTAACCAATATTGTCGGTGTAGATTTGGGAGTAAAAAACCTAGCGACATTATCTACAGGTGAAGTAATTACAGGTGCTAAATCTTATAAAAAGTATGAAGATAAATTCAGGAGATTACAATGGTTAAACAGACATAAAGTCATTGGTTCAAACAATTGGAAAAAAGCCCAACTGAAAATAGCTAAGTTACATGGAAAGATAGCGAATATCAGAAAAGATACATTACATAAGTTAACTACGCTAGTAGCCAAAAACCACGGTGTGATAGTGATAGAGGATTTAAATGTGTCAGGAATGTTAGCTAACCATAAACTAGCCAAGGCAATTTCTGATATGGGGTTTTATGAATTTAGGAGACAATTAGAGTACAAATGTCAACTGTACGGCTCAAAATTAGTCATAGTTGATAGATGGTTTCCTAGTTCTAAAACCTGTGCTGATTGTGGAGTCAAAAAAGAAACTCTGTCATTGAGTGAAAGAGTGTTTGAGTGTCATAGCTGTGGATGGAAATGCGACAGGGATTTAAACGCAGCTATTAATCTCTCAAAAGCTGTCAGCTAGACAGTCTTAGCCTGTGAACTGAGTAGTGCCGACACTTTTAGAGTGAAGCAGGAAGTAAACGACACTCAAGGATCAGCCTATCAGTAGATAGGTAGATTTGAGTAGGTTTTATATAGCGGTGTACGCAAAACGTTCCCAAAGGGTAAATCGTGGGGAATCTCAAATCTAAAATTGCGTGACTATGGTGAAAATAATTGTTTATACTTATACTGATCCACTATTAGATGTTCTTCCCACTCACAGTGACTGGGGTTGGGAGGTAGATAGAATTTATCAGGATTTGGGAAAGCGTACCCAACTACAACAATTATTAACTGACTTATTAACTGACTGTCAAACTCAAACAGAAACCGTCCATTATCTACTAGTTCGGCACTTAGAAGAATTAGGTGATACTTTAACAGAAGTAAGCGATCGCCTCAAGCAAGTGGAAACAATGGGAGTCGTAGTAATTGCGACACAACAACCATACACATCCAATTCTAGTCAAATCCGGTCTGAACTACTAGAATTATTACAAGAAATTCAAAATCAACACCGTAGTCGCCGCATTCGTCAAGGACACGCTCGTAATCGTCTTGAAGCTTCACCACCACCCGGAAAATCACCCTATGGCTACCGCAGAGGACAGGGTAAATATGGTAAATATATTATTGATCGAACTACTTCACCTGTGGTCAAAGATTTTTTTGAACACTTTTTACTCTATGGTTCTTTACGCGATTCTGTTCGGTTTTTAAGTAAAAAATACGGCAAAAATATATCCGTAACTACGGGGAGACGGTGGTTAACTAATCCAGTTTATCGAGGTGATACCGCCTATCAAAATAGTGAAATTATCTCTAATACCCACGCAGCTATCATTTCCAGAGCCGAAGCCGCGCAAGTTGATAGACTATTGCGACGCAACAGCCTTTTACCACCACGCACTGCTAGTGCGCCCCGTTCTTTAGCTGGTTTAGTTATTTGTGATCAATGTCAGTCACAGATGATTGTGACTCGTGTTACCCAAAATCATCAGGATAAAGAGTATTTATATTTACGCGCAATCAACTGTCCTCAACAACCAAAATGTCGTGCTATTCCTTACCAAGTAGTTTTAGAAAAAACCATTGATAGTGTTTGTCGAGATTTACCTTTAGCTGTAGCAGGAATGAATTTTCCCCAATTAGATGCTATTAAAAATAGTTTAGGGGATAGTATATCTCATCAACAAGAAATTCTTGAGAAATTACCCACTTTTATAGAAACTGGAATTTTAGATCCAGAAACCGCAAAATTAAGAGCTTACAAACTCCGCACAGAAATTTCTCAACTTCAAGCTCAGTTAGCCATTCTTCCTCCTGTTAATTTGCGTTCTGTGGCTCAAGCTGTTTCCATTCCCCAATTTTGGTTGGATTTATCAGAAGTAGAACGACGATTTTACTTCCGCGAATTTATCCAACAAATTCAAATTATTCGCCAAAATCAAGAATGGAATTTACAGATAATTTTTATTTTCTAAATTACTAAATACCCGACTTATTTAAGAAGTCAGGTATCTACGTTATTCAGATTATTCATCTTGATTTTTAGATGATTGTTTGCCTTTTTTACCCGCGTTGCGCACATTCATAACTTTACTCAATAAATCAAACCAAAAGGGCGCACCCATAGCAATAGCAATACCGCTAATAAACCAACCACCAATCATAATCAAAACTCTGAAAATAGGTGAATTACTAACTTGGAACTTTTTCCAGTCAATTTCCGTTACAGAAACATTTGATTGACCATTTTTTACTCTTACACAAAAAATTGCATTTTCCGCAGAAACATCATCTCCACAAATTTGCTGTGTTAAGTTAGGGATTGTCCAGCCAATTGGTAACTCAACATCCTTTAAAAGCTCATTAGGATCTGGTTGATTCATACCTAAATCATTAGATGATTTTACTTCTACAGCCTTTTTAATAATTATTTCCCGCAATAAGGAATCCTTAGATAGACGGTTAATAACATGAAAAGTATCTGTATTAGTAGCAATAGCTAAAGTTATACCAATTAAAATGGCAACTCCTTTTGCATTTCGTTTATAAACACCACCGGCTCTTTCCATAGAACTATCAAAACTATTTTCAATTTCTTTCCGCAAGAGAGTAATTCCTTCTTCCGTGCTTTTAGCTCTCATTTGCACCCGTTTGGCCATAGTTTCAATACCATTGACTACAGAATCTGGTAAAATATCAATTAGTTCTTTAACTTTTTTATAAGTTTCACTATCTTTGTCTTGGAGGTTGGCTATAACTTCATCATGAATATCACTACCTTTTTTAATAGATTTGACAATTTCATTGATATTAGGTTTTAGCCCTCCCAGAACTATGGCTTTTTCTGGATCTTCAAAAATATCTTTTCTCAGGAATTTTAGTTCCCGTAAAGGTTTATCGAGAATATCTTCATGATTTTCCATATTGGACTCGAAACAATATATATATTTGTCCAGGCTATCTCTCATCAGATTTATACTCATGTATATATCATATTTTTCGTTTTGAAATTCATTAACAATGCGATTATACTCAAATTCCAACTGCTTATAATCTTTAGCAATACTTTTAGCAAAATCACTCGATAATTCTTGATTATTAATGCTACTTTCCAAGGTAATTAAAACTTGTATAATCTCATCTAAATTTTCTTTCTTGAATTTCTCTAGCCTGATTTGGGTTATCTTTTTTACCAGAGTTGGCAATTGTAGGGTATCCATAAAAGTATTGGCAAAATTGTCTCCACCAATATAGGAAGGCGCACTACGTTTTTGATCACCAAAAACAGTTTCTTTCTTAAATCTAGAGTTAGACTTTCTCAAGAGACTAAAGAATGAAGCAAATACCCAAGTCGCCCGGCGCGGTAAAGTTGCTAATAAACCTTTGGCTTCTTGATTAATGCTTTGAATTAAAGGATTGCCATAAATTCTATTAACTAGTTGAATTACTTCCGGCTTTTCTGAATTTTGAGCATCACCAGCTAAGAAAATTTCCACGGATCTTCTCAAGTGTTCAGCACGCCATTGCAGCAATGTTGTTATTAGTTCTTGAATTTCTGAAGCCAGTAGACTTAAAATTAAGTAAATAAAAATTAGGCCTAGTGCCACATCTAAAATGAAAGGTAGGTTCATTGACATTCTCCTTAGGGATAATTGACTAACTTCTGATAGTAGTATTTATATCATTTAATAGGGAAAATGCTTGTAAACTTTTTTAAAAAATTAATAAGAAAATCTTCGCCAAAAAATTATCTCTGTTCCTGAGAAACTGAGTTAATTTGGGATATAGCCATTGTTTAAAATATAGGTTCTGGATGGTAAAACTGGAGATTGCCTCTGATCTCTATGTAATGAACCCCAGCAGTCATAATATTACCAATAAAATATGCAAGAAGGAAGTTTTGTTTGGACTCATCTGGAAAAACAACACCGTGTGGTTGAAAAGAAGATTGATTGGCTCTGGTTGCTAGTATTGCTATTGGCAGCAGTAATATTGTTTACCATTAATCTGGGGGGGTTGCCTTTACAAAATGGCGATGAGACAATTGTGGCACAGGTAGCACGGGAAATTTGGCAAGCCCCAGCAGATTCAATGCGCTGGCTTTACCCCACTTTAGATGGTGAACCCTATCATCATACATCGCCCCTTATACACTGGCTAATTGCCGGAGCTTATTCCCTGGGTGGTGTTAACCATTGGACAACCAGGCTACCCGGTGCGATTTTGACGGCAATTTCTGTACCTTTGTTATATTGTATTGGTAGAGAAATATTTCGCCAACGTTGGGTAGCTATTTATAGTTCTTTAATTTATCTGACAATGCTGCCTGTTGTCTGTTATGGCAGGTTGGCCATATTAAATGGCCCAGTTGTCAGTTTTTTGATATTGATGATGTGGTTTGTCTTGCGATCGCGTCGAGATTTACGCTACTGTTTAGGTATAGGCATTAGTTTTGGCTTAATTTGTCT
Organism: Dolichospermum sp. FACHB-1250; assembly: GCF_014696335.1. Classification (NCBI taxonomy): domain Bacteria; kingdom Bacillati; phylum Cyanobacteriota; class Cyanophyceae; order Nostocales; family Aphanizomenonaceae; genus Dolichospermum; species Dolichospermum sp. FACHB-1250. The sequence goes on along the minus strand of NZ_JACJPZ010000009.1, from coordinate 29,837 downwards.
AATTCAAGGCATAACGGGCATTTATTTGGGTGCAATTGTCTTAGTATTTCTCTATTGGGATACACCCAGACTGCTAACTTGTTATTATTTCTGGATGGGTATTTTTATTGGTTGTCTACCCGTACTTTGTTGGTATGGGTTTGAGCTATTCCACTATGGTTATCCGTTGAGACTTGATATCAATATGTTTTCGTCCGATATCAAAACTATTACTAATGGTACTAATGGTACTAATGGTACTAATGGTACTAATGGCAATTCAGAACCACCTTGGTATTATCTCCTCGAAATCTGTAAGTGGACATGGCCTTGGTTGATATTTCTACCCCAAATTATCCGTATCACCTGGGAGAATAATAACTTAAGTTGGGCAAAACTGATTATTGTCTGGTTTGGCGTTTATTTATTCATTATTTCCCTCATTAGCGTCAAACTTCCCTGGTACATACTCCCCATTTATCCTAGTTTGGCTTTAGCCCTAGGGTTTGGGTTAACAGAAATGTCTAATGTACCTTTATTCTCAAGCTATCCCCGTGCTTGGGTAACGAGTTTAGCAATATTGGCGGTGGTTGCTTCTGCCGGTAGTATTTATTTTAGCTGGAGAACTGTAGACAAAGTTGAGTTGCAGATCATTTTTGCGGCTGTAGCTTTAACTATGACTTTAGCTGCAATTTTGCTAGAACGAGGCGATAAGCAATTTCTAAAAATTCTCATTTGGGGAACTTATATATCTCTATTTCTATTCATGAGATCTAATTATTGGATGTGGTAATTACACAATATTGCAAGTAAATGAGGCATAATGAGGTGAGTATCCTACTGATATATCTGTACATTCAGATGGCCAGGCCAGGCTGGCTATCATATGAATCTAGCAGTTAAACAATTTTAGATTTTAGATTTTGGATTTTAGATTTATTCTTGTGTTTACATTTGAAGGCTTAAAAGCTTTGCAAATCTTGAGTTTTCAATCCAAAATTTAAAATCCAAAATTCAGTTCATGCTTCTACAAAAATCTATTTTTCAACCTTGTTGATGCTTTCGATTCGGGTAATTTCTTGGCTATCTTGACTCGTATTGTTTTGGGTTATAGTCATAATAGCCAAAAAAACCACACTTCCCAGCACCAAAGACAAAAGAGGACGTTTAATAGAGATAAAATCTCTGATCATCCTGGCTAAAGGTCGGCTTTGACGACGGAGATCCGAAGAGATCATCATCTGTCTCCAAATAAACGGATCACGTACATAATGTCCACTTTGGCAAACAACTAACTTTTCTTGACAATAAGGACAGGTAAACAAACCAATGTAAGACCTAATTGGCGTTGTTCTGTTATTTCTTTGACAAATTGGGCAAGTAACATAATGATTATCAAAAGTATTTGTACTCATCTACCTCGTCCGCCTAATCCCTTGATTTTCTATATAACAATAGCAGTATTGAATTTTACTTAAAATTTACTACCTCTACCATAATTACTTGTAATTATTTGAAGAATAGCATCAGATTGAGAATGGAAGTCCAGGTGACATACTCCTTTCAATCTTAACTCAAGTTGTCAGCACCGCCAGGCGTAATTCTTTTTTCCCACAGATTTTGTAATTTTAGTTAATCAATTATTGATCGGCTAGTTGCCCCCATAATGAACCACAATAAGAGATAACAAATAAAAAATAGATTTATTTTTTCTTAAGTTTACCCCCGTTGTTAATGACTATGACTCTCTTGCCTCCTGCTTCCCAGAGGAAGGTCAGGGAATCCCCTGCTTTTCCCACACCTTCCATTCAGTTTACCCAGTTAATTAATCGTTTTCAACCCTCCCAAGAAACAGTAGTGCTGTTTTTAGCCGTATTAATTGGCGGTGGTACGGGTATGGGTATAGTCACCTTTCACTATTTAATCCAGCTAATTAACTACTTGATGCTGGAAAATTTTCTGGGACAGATTGGGGGCTGGGGTGCTTGGACTTTAGCCGCTGTCCCTACTCTAGGTGGGATCATTGTTGGTTTGATGCGTTGGCGCACTCAGGATTTTGGACCGGGACTCTCATCTCTGATCGCTGTTTCTCAAGGCAAGGAAGCCAAGAAACCACTACGACCAGTGACAAAAATGATCGCTGCGGCTGTTTCTCTCGGTAGTGGTGCGTCCTTAGGTCCCGAAGGTCCAAGTGTAGAAATTGGTACGAATTTCGGGGTTTTATTGTCTGATATATTACAAGTCTCTCAGGAACGCCAGCGGTTACTTTTGGGCGCTGGGGCGGCGGCTGGTTTAGCCGCTGGTTTTAATGCCCCCATTGCAGGAGTATTTTTTGCCTTAGAAGTAGTCATGGGAACTACGTATTTTGCTACCTCGGCTGTAAGTGTGGTCTTACTTGCCGCCGTGGTGGCCGCTTTAATTGGTCAAATTGGCTTGGGTTCACAACCGGCTTTTGCTTTACCTGCTTATCAAGTTCGTAGTTACTTAGAATTACCTCTTTATCTTGGTTTGGGTTTGGGTGCGAGTTTAATTTCTCTGGCTTATACTGAATCAATTCGTTTAGCTAAAGCCGGCTTTGCTGGGAATTTACCAGGGTTAAAGCTATTAGGGAAAATTCCTCAGTCAATTCAGCCTATCATTGGTGGTGTAATTATTGGTGCAGTAGGTTGGCGCTACCCGCAAATTTTGGGTATTGGCTATGGAACTGTACAAGCAATGCTACAGGATGAGGATTTTTCCCTGAATCTATTACTAATATTACTAGGATTAAAACTCCTGATGACGGCAGTAAGTTCCGGTAGTGGTTTTGTCGGTGGACTATTTGCACCAGCTATGTTTTTAGGTGCGTCCTTTGGGTCTACTTATGCTAAATTTCTGGTTTTGATAGCACCAGAACTGGGGAAATATATGGCTGCTCCTCCAGCTTATGCCATGGTGGGTATGGCGGCGGTTTTAGCAGGTAGCGTCAGAGCGCCATTAACGGCAATTATCATGTTATTTGAATTAACCCGCGATTACCGCATTGTACTACCTTTGATGGCGGCTGTGGGTCTAAGTGTTTGGTTGGTAGAAGGAATTAAACCAACAATAGATGCCAATTCTAATCTGCAACAGATTGGTTTGCCAGAGTTGAAAGATGAAAAGGTGGAAATGTGGCAGCAAATGTTAGTCGCAGATGCCATGCACACTCGTCCCCAAAAATTATCAGCTACCCTGGGAGTGATAGAGGCAGCGGTGGCAATGACCCAAGAACGTACACGCAGCGCTTTAATAATTGATGATGGAGGAAGATTGGTGGGAATTCTTTCCCTGGAAGATATTAAGCGAACTCTTTCTCTATGGCAAAATATCGCCAATTTGCCTCCGGAAATTCACGGAACTTTATCTACCCAAAAACTGATAGATATTTGTACTACTGATATTCTTTATGCTTGGGTTGATGAACCTTTATCTGAAGCTTTAAACCGCATGGCATTACGTGGTTTACATCAGTTACCAGTGGTAGCTAGGGAAAATCCCGATTTTATCCTGGGTTTACTAGAATTTAGGGAACTGGAATTGACTTGTAATATAACAGCAATTACTAAAGCACTCAATAGCTATTTACCAGTTCTACCTGTTAGCGATATAGAGGTATAGAGGGACATTGAAGATCAGTGTGCAGCCGTCAGGGGTAAAACTTAACCACTGACAACTGACAACTCAGAACTAAACTAAACTGTAGCTTCTACTTCTGCATCTTCTAAAGATTCTGAATCTACTTGCCGGAGTCGAATATGTTTTTTGCCTAAGGTGATGATAAACTCATCTCCAGGTTTAAGATTCATCTGTTTTGTGTAGGCTGAACCGATGAGCAAGTTGCCATTTGATTGCACACTAATTCTATAGCTGGCACTGCGACCACCACGCCCATTAACACCAGGGGAACTATCTAATTGAATACCCTCTGCATCAATTAGGGCATTCAAGAATTTCATCATATTGACACGCTCTACACCATTTTTTGTAACAGTATAGTAGCCACACTCTTTAGCTTTCTCGTCTTTGCTGAGGGTTTCTAGCTCTCTGACTTTTGTGATCAGTTCTTCGCCAACTAGGGGTTCAATTTTTTTCTGTTTAGGCATTAACTTGGGTCGAAAACGAATTTTTGAAGTTGTTAAGTGAATTTTATTTTAGCTGACATTGAACTAATAGGAAAGGATTCCTTTAATTTTTCAATCACTCTAGCCAAGTATATTACACTCATGGACAAAATTGTTGTACTATCATCAATATTTTCCAGAAATTCTATAAGATCGGGACTTACACACAGGTCAATGAATAATGAACCACGAAGGAGCGAAGAACACGAATAAAAAAGGCTTTGAGGGATATTTTGCCTCAGTCCTAAAAATATATTGTTAACTGGATGGTTGTTTCCCGGGATTTTCCTTTCCCCTTTTCTGCTTTTTCATCAATCATTTTCAAAATTAAATAGGAATACTATAGATGAAACTAACGACTAGAGGACACTACAGTGTGAAGGCTCTGCTAGATTTGAGTTTACAGCCAAAATATGGTCCTGAATCAGTTAAAGCGATCGCTAAACGTCAAGATATTCCCGCTCCCTATCTGGAAAAGCTGCTCATAGAAATGCGTCGCGCTGGTTTAGTAACATCAATTCGTGGTAGCGTTGGTGGGTACAAGTTGGCCAGAAAACCTGCACAAATATCTATTGGACAAATCTTGGAGGCTGTTGGTGAAAATATCACTAATTTACCTCTCAATCATCCTATACCTTCTCAAACAGCCGATTGGGTAACATCCTCTCTCTGGAACAGGCTCAACCAAAAGCTCAAAGAAGCTTTGTACAATATTACCCTGGCTGATCTTTATTATGATGCTCGCAGTTGGCAAGCTTCTCTTGGTGAAGAGGCCAATTTTGTGGTTTAGTCGTTAGTTTTAACAGGGGTCGGGATCAGGAAACAAGGAATAATAAATGATATCTGCTTTCGTTTTGATTTTGGCTGCATTGTTAGATTACTTAATAGGTGATCCTTGGGGTTGGCCGCATCCAGTCCGGGTCATGGGCTGGGTAATTTACCGTTTGAGTAATTTCTCCCTCAAATATTGTCAAAATCCTTTTTCTCAGCGTCTCGCGGGCATTATATTGGGTATTACTGTCATTATTGCCAGTGGGTTGCTAGGGTGGATAATAGTTAAAATCGCCCAGGGGGTACATCCATTTTTAGGAATTACTGTGGAAAGCATTCTTCTAGCTAGTTGTTTCGCTCTCAAAAGTTTAGGAAATGCAGCTATGGAAGTTCTACAACCTTTAAGTAATGGAGAATTAGCTCAAGCACGACAAATTTTAAGCAATTATGTGGGGAGAGATACAGCTAATCTTTCCGCAGCGGAAATTCTCCGAGCAGTTTTGGAAACTGTTACAGAAAATGCTACGGATGGGGTAATGGCTCCTCTTTTTTATACTATTATTGGTACATTTATCCCTGTTATCGGTCCTGTTCCTTTGGCTTTAGCATATAAAGCTAGTAGCACTTTAGATTCAATGATCGGTTATAAGGAAGCACCTTATACTTACATTGGTTGGTTTAGTGCGCGGTGGGAAGACGGTTTTACTTGGTTGCCCTGTCGCCTAACAGTGATAACTTTATCATTATTATCCACCAAACCTGTAAATGTTTGGCGAATTTGCCGCCGCGACGCAATTAAAGACCCTAGTCCTAATTCTGGTTGGAGTGAATGCGCTTATGCTGCGGTTTTAGGTGTACAAATGGGAGGTGTAAATTGGTATGGTGGGGTGGCTAAACATAAACCACTTTTAGGAGATCCTATTTATCCCATTACACCAGATTCTATTGATAAAGCTTTAAAATTAACCCGATATGCGTTTTTATTGTGGTTAGGATTAGCAATATTAGCAATATTTTTAATACCTTAGTTATCTGCTTCCCAGTATCTCGTGCTTATGGAGAGTATGGAAACGAGATAATGAAAAATTACCAATTACCAATTACCAACCACCAATTACCAATCCTATGTCTACTAAAATAGTTGAAATCCTTTCATCAGAGGAACTGCGTCGGACATTAACTCGTATGGCTTCTCAGATTGTGGAAAGAACGCGAGATTTATCTCAGTTGTTACTTCTGGGTATTCACACTAGAGGAGTTCCTTTAGCTTATTCATTAGCACGACAAATAGAAATTCTGGAAAATATTAGTGTTGCTGTAGGTGCTTTAGATATTACATTTTATCGTGATGATCTTGATCAAATTGGCTTGAGAACTCCAGAAAAAACCGATATTCCTTTTGATTTGACTGCTAAAACCGTGGTACTTGTAGATGATGTCATTTTTAAAGGGAGAACTATTCGTGCTGCTTTAAATGCAGTCAATGAATATGGTAGACCAGAAGTGATTCGTTTAGCTGTATTAGTAGATAGAGGTCATCGAGAGTTACCAATTCATCCAGATTTCGTTGGTAAAAAATTACCGACAGCAAAAGAAGAAATTGTTAAAGTTTATTTACAAGATATTGATGGACGAGATGCTGTAGAGTTAATTAGTAATTGAAACTGTTATTAAGATGATTCGATCACCAAAATTTAAACAACTGGTTTGTTGGGCATTATTAGGTTTATTTACTAGTTTTATTGTTAGTTGCGGTTCTAGCAATTCCAATAATAACCCGAAACTTCCTGTTAAAGGAATTGCCACTATTGAGTTCTGGACAATGCAGCTTCAACCTCAATTTACCAACTATTTTCAGGGTCTAATTACGACATTTGAATCACAGAACCCAAGTATCAAAGTTAAATGGGTAGATGTACCTTGGTCCGCTATGGAGAACAAGGTTTTAACCGCAGTATCCGCAAAAACACCTCCAGATGTTGTTAACCTTAACCCAGACTTTGCTTCCCAATTAGCGGGAAAAAATGCTTGGTTAGATTTAGACAATAAAGTTTCTAATCAAGTTCGTTCCTCCTATTTACCAAATATTTGGCAAGCAAGTACCCTTAATGGCAAGAGTTTTGGCATTCCTTGGTATCTTACCACGCGACTAACTATTTATAACACCGATTTATTAAAACAGGCTGGTATCACTAAACCACCTGCCACTTATGCTGAGTTGGGACAAATGGCACAACAAATCAAAGACAAAACTGGTAAGTACGCTTTTTTTGCTACTTTTGTCCCTCAAGACTCCGGTGAGGTTCTGGAATCACTGGTACAAATGGGTGTCACTCTAGTTAATAATGACGGTAAAGCCGGTTTTAATACACCTCAAGGAAAAGCTGCTTTTCAATATTGGGTAGATTTGTATAAAAAAGGTTTGTTACCAAAGGAATCTTTAACCCAAGGGCATCGTCATGCTATAGATTTATACCAATCTGGAGAAACTGCTTTTTTAGCTTCCGGTCCTGAGTTTCTCAAAACCATTGCTAATAATGCCCCCAAGGTTGCCTTAGCCTCCGCTATTGCCCCGCAAATTACGGGTAATACAGGTAAGAAAAATGTTGCTGTGATGAATATTGTCATTCCTCGTGATAGTAAATACCCTGATGAGGCTGTTAAATTTGCCTTATTTGTGACTAATGACGAAAATCAATTAGCTTTTGCCAAAGCCGCTAATGTCCTACCTTCTACAATTAAGGCATTGTCTAATACTTACTTTAAGGAAGTTCCTGCTAATGCTACTACCGCAGAAAATGGACGGGTAATTAGTGCGTCACAGTTACAACAAGCTCAGGTATTAACCCCTAAACTCAAAGATTTTAAACTTTTGCAAAAATCAATTTACGAAAATTTACAAGCAGCAATGTTAGGACAAAAAACAGTTGATAAAGCTGTAGAAGATGCTGCTCAACTGTGGGATAATCGCTAATGGGTAATGGGTAATGGGTAATAAAAGTGTTTCCTGACACCTGACTAGTGACCCCTGACTACTGACAAAAAATAACCAATTAAATACAGAGAACCACATAATACAACTTGATTATCTGTAGAGGGATAGGCAGCGTCTAAGGCTGAAAATACATCTGTATAAGTGTTACAAAAATTCAAGTCTGGACAGATTGACGCTGCTAAATTAGCTAATTCTCCTAAATTCGCTGAATTGCTATCGGGTACTGGCACTAAATACAATTTATCTCCTGGTTTGAGAAGTTCCTGGAAAATCTCACCATGATCTTTAGTGGCCAGCATTCCCATTACCCAAGTGATGTTTTCGCTGTTGAGTGTATCTACATAATGACGTAAAACATTAGCTGAGGCTGGGTTGTGTGCGCCGTCAATGAGGATTTGTTGACTTCTCCAAGTAATCCATTGCATTCTTCCTGGCCACTTGGTTTTAGCCATTCCTTGAATAATAGCTTCCTCAGAAATTTGCCAATTCTGTTTTTGCAGGATTTCTAAAGCAGCTATTGCTAAGGCTGAATTATGTAATTGAATTTGTCCCTGTAATGCTAAGGGGTATTTTATTGTTTCTGGACTTGCTATTTTTTGATATTCTACCCAGTTTTGATTGATTTTCCGAGATGGTTTAGGGGTAAAAATCGGGCATTTTAGTTCTAATATACGCGATCGCACGACTTTTTGAGCATCTTCTGGCAATAAACCCACCACCACCGGACATCCGGGTTTGATAATTCCCGCTTTTTCTCTGGCAATATGGGTTATAGTCGGTCCTAGTTGTTGCCAATGTTCTCGACTTATGGAACTAATTATTGTCACTAAAGGATGATCACAGACATTAGTGGCATCTAAACGTCCTCCTAGTCCCACTTCAATTACCGCAATATCAACTTGTTGCTGGGCAAAATATAACCAAGCTGCTGCGGTAATTACTTCAAATTGGGTAGGAGATTCTTCATCTGGATTAATTGCTGCTTGAACTTGAAGTATTGATTCACACAATTCATTACTATTAATTGCTTGTTCATTAACACAGATACGTTCTGTCCAATCAACCAAATGGGGGGAGGTGTAGCGTCCGGTCTTATAACCAGCTTCAGTAAGTACCGCAGACAGATAAGCACAAACAGAACCTTTGCCATTAGTACCAGCGACATGAATAATTGGCACTCGGTGATGGGGATTTCCCAAAGTTGCCAATAAATTGACAATTCGAGATAATCCCAAATTGACACCAAAATGCTGAAAGGGTTGGAGTAGGGAATCTATGCTCATGGGAATTGTGTAATTGGTAATTTGGGTAATTTGGTAATTGGTGAAACTTTTGCCTGTTCCCTGTTAAGAGTTCCCAGTTAAGAGTTAAGAGTTCCCAGTTAAGAGTTAAGAGTTCCCTATTCCCTATTCCCCAAATTACGCTTCTTTGCTCAAAAAGTTTTGTATTTGTCTAATAGCAGCAGCGCCTATATTGAAAGCAGCCCAACTAGCAGCGATCGCTAAAGGTGCTAAAACAATTACTACACGAGTATCAATGTCCATATTTAGAAACCCTCTGTAAATTAAAAATTTTAAGTTTTTGACATACCCCCTCGTCCTTTCATGAGCGAGGATTCCTTGACACTTCACTGACTGGTGCTACCGAAAAGTAGTGTGATCCGGTCTTGAGTGTCCGTTTATAGTCTCCCAATGCCCTGTGGCGACTATACCTAGTTTACTATAAAGCCGTCCTAGAAAGATGGGGCTTGTATCCGATTTTTTTCGGTCAACAGTTCTCAGTTTTTATTGTGATCTCAAGTGGGGAATTTTTTCAATGTTCTATGTAAAGTTTCATTAAAAGTTAGTGGTCAGTTGTAAAACGTGAATCACCCATTACCCATTACCCATTACCAATTACCTATTCCCTAGTCAGTTGTCATTAGCAGCATGAAGGAGGGCTAATTGATAGTATTTTTCGGCGTGTGCAATGAGTTCGGTGATTTCGGTGTCTGTGAGTTGACGAACTACCTTACCGGGGAGGCCGAGGACTAGAGAACCGGGGGGGACATTTTTGGTAACTACTGCACCAGCGCCGATAATACTACCTGCACCGACTCTCACGCCGTTTAAGACGATAGCACCAATACCAATTAAACTACCACGTTCAATGTGAGCAGAATGGACCACAGCCCGATGGCCAACAGTGACATAATCTTCTAAAATTGTTGGTACACCTGGATCACCATGGAGAATTGCACCATCTTGAATATTTGTATATTTGCCAATTTCAATCCGTTCTACATCACCTCTAACCACAGATCCATACCAAACACTGGCTCTGGCTGCTATGCTTACAGAACCAATGATTATAGCGTTGGCTGCCACAAAGGCGGCTTGAGAAAATTCAGGAGATTTTGAGTCAGAAGAGATAGACACGATAGAATATGGATATTGTACCCAGGAACACTGGAGAAACTCCAACCTTTAGGGCTGGTTGTCAAACCAGAATATCACGGCTTTGGCCTTCTATGGTCAGACGGTTGTGAAACTTGTTCTCAGGCACTATCCTCACTTTTATGCAGGAGTAAGCAAGTTATCTAAAGTAGTGGAGCAGGAGTGTAAAGTTAAACCTACTGGTGCTGGCAGAAAAACAATACTATGTTTATACGCACTTCATGATAAATCCAGGCTTTCAGTACCCGATATTTGGCCCTGAAATACAGTGTCCCCACTGTCGCCAAAATATTTCAGCGTTGACATTGACGGATACTTATTTGTGTCCCCGTCATGGCGCATTTGAAGCTGAACCCAAAACTGGGGAATTGGTTCATTTACAGTCCGGTCGTCACTGGCGCAGATGGGATGGCGAATGGTATCGTCAACATACTCATCCTGATGGGATTCGTTTTGAAATTCACGAAGCTTTAGATAAGCTTTATACTCAAGGTTATCGGGCTACGAGAATAATTGTTGCTAACCGTTATCAGGAGTTAATGAGTGGCTATTTAGAACGTAGTACACCTTGGCGTTCTGGACAAGGGGAAACTACTACAGGAGCGCGGTTATATGGCTTACCTGTAGATTTTAGCCCTGATTCTGCCGCAGAACCTTGTTGGGAAGTGATTAATTTTGATTTGGATAAAGAACCTGGTGTACCAGTCCGTTACCCATATTTCCGCTTGTTTGAATAGGTAATGGGTAATGGGTAATAGGTAATGGGTAATGGGTAATAGGTAATGGGTAATGGGTGATTGTAAATATCTTCTTGTATTCCTACCTGTTCTCTTTTTTGGGTTTTAGGTTGTAGATTAATCCAAAATCTAAAATCCAAAATCTGAAATTCTATGCACCATACTTCGATTAGAACGGCAAATATCCATCTAGCGATCGCTTTTTATGAAACACTAGGGTTTACGGTGGGCGATCGCTTCACCACCGGTTATACTCTAGCTTGCTGGATGGAAGGTTTGGGAGGGAGAATTGAACTCATCCAAATTCCCCAACCCAAACCAGCCCCAGATGCTTTTGAGGATGAACATTATGTGGGTTACTATCATCTGGCTTTTGATTTAACACACATTACACCAGATTTACCCACTTGGTTAGAAAGTTTAAAAACACGGTTAGCTGCAATAGAAAGTTTACCACCTCTAAAGATTCTTTTGCAGCCTACACAGCAGCAAATTGGCGATAACATCCTAGAAGTCACGTTTATCGCTGATTTTGACGGCTTACCTCTGGAGTTTATACGGTTTCTCCATAAATCGCCCGAAAATTAGTATTCATGCCTTTTGGGTGATAAAATATTTTTCCCTTTCAGGTACATTTTTATTTTCCATGGGGTGCTAAGGAAACATTTGCTCAATTTTTCTAGTCCATCAATATATGTAATCTAAGTTACATATATCTATTCGCCAAAGATATGCCTTTTTTTTCTCTAGCACAACGACATCGCTTTTCTTTAGTTATTTTGAGTCTTTGGGTAATAGCCGCATTTTCATTAAATCATGATGCTGCTTTTAATCTCAAAGAAGGGGGTTTATCAACAACACTCTACAAGTCCAACCCGGAAAAATCCCATCAAACACTAGTTACTAAAGAAACAGCCAATTTCGCCATTACAGCAAACGTTCGCAAAACAGTCCTCGACAATGGCTTAACTGTTCTCACGAAGGAGGTTCATAATGCTCCGGTGGTGACAGTACAAGTATGGTATAAATTTGGTTCTGGTCAAGAAGCAATTGGGGTAAATGGCATTGCTCACCAATTAGAACATATCATGTTTAAAGGTACTAGCGATCGCCGGATTCAATTTGGCCAGTTATTTAGTGCTTTAGGTAGTGATTCTAATGCTTTTACCAGTTATGACCAAACTGCATATTACAACACTGCTCAAGGGCATAAACTCACCTCTCTGTTGACGTTAGAAGCAGATAGAATGAAAAACTCACTTATAGATCCTCAACAGTTAGCTAGTGAGAAACAAGTGGTGATTTCTGAATTACTTGGTTACGAAAATAGCCCGGAATACCGTCTAAAACGCGCTGTGATGAAGTCGGTTTTTCCCAATCATCCCTACGGTTTACCCATTGGTGGTACTAAGGCTGATGTAGAGAAATTAACGGTTGAACAAGTAAGAGAATATTACCAAAAATTCTACAGTCCTGACAATGCTGTTTTGGTAATTGTAGGAGATTTTGACACCGCACCAACGTTAAAAAATGTCCAAGCTATTTTTGGTAAAATCCCTAAAGGCCAATATTCACCCGATAATCTTATAACTCCATCCTATTCCCCATCACCAGCAATTCAACTACAAGAACCGGGAGGAAATCCATTACTACAGATAGTTTATCCGCTTCCTCAAATTAATCAACCAGATGTACCCGCTTTAGAAGTCATGGATTATATCTTAACTGCGGGTAAAAATTCTTACCTATATCAAGAGTTGGTAGAATCGGGTTTAGCTAGTGATTTGAAAGCAAATGTCGCTAGTTTACGGGCTGGTGGCTGGTATGAAATATTAGTAACTGCTGCGAGAAATCAGGATTTGCATAAAATTGATATAGCGGTAACAAAAGCGTTGGAAAACCTTGTTAACATAGGTATCACAACAGAACAAGTAGAACGAGCAAAAACCCAATTAACAGCTTCAGTTATTTTAAATAATCGTGATATAACCAGTCAAGCCATGCAATTGGGTAATGATCAAATCACAACAGATAATTACCAATATACAGAAAATCATTTAGTAGATATTCGGGAAGTTAAACCTAGGGATGTAATTAATGTCATCAATAAATATCTACAACCAGAAGCGCGGACAGTGGGATTTTTTGAACCTACTCAACAAACAGGTACAAATCAGATCAAATCTGATTCCGGGATAACAAAAGATAATTTTGCCGTTGATCTTACGGTAGTTCCAGCAGAAGTAAAGAAATATTTACCACCAGTAGATATCTTACCGAAAACAGGAACAAAAGAAATACCCCAGGAGTTAAAATTTGCTAATGGGTTACGCATACTACTATTACCAGATAAAACTACACCTACAGTCACTTTAAGCGGACATATTAAAGCAGGAACAGAATTTGATGGAAGTAATAAGGGAGGATTAGCCTCCTTAGTAGCAGCAAATCTGATGAATGGGACGAAAAATAAAGATATGCGGACTATTGCTCAAGAATTAGCAGCAAAAGGCGCAAATTTGGACTTTCAAGCCTATCGTGAAGGTGTGAGGATCAAAGGTAGCAGTTTAGCAGCAGATTTACCGATTTTACTCTTAACATTGACAGACGTAATTAAAAATAGCACATTTCCAGAAAAAGAGTTTAAACTCTCGCGTCAACAGGCTTTAACCTCCCTAGATTCAGATTTAGATGATCCTGAAAAGATTGCAACTCGTATCTTCCTTCAATCTATTTATCCAAAAAAACACCCATTACATAGCTTTCCGACAGCGGAGACTATTCAGAGCATTAAACGTCAAGACGCGATAGCTTTTAAAGCCCAACATTATCGTCCAGATACTACAGTGTTAGCAATTGTAGGCGATTTTGATATTAACAAAGTGCGATCGCTCATTCAAGCACAATTAGGAAATTGGCAAGTAAAAGGCCAACCACCAGTGGTAAAATACCCCAAGGTGGAGATGCCGAAAAATGTAATTAATGTTAATCCCGTTGTTCCTGGTAAACCCCAAGCGATTACTTATATGGGTTATACAGGGATTAATCGTCAAGATAAACGATTTTATGCGGCGATGGTCTTGAATCAAATTCTCGGAGGTGATACATTATCAAGTAGACTAGGGGCAGAAGTGCGCGATCGTCAAGGCTTAACCTACGGAATTTATAGTAATTTCATCACAGGTAAGAATGTCGGCACATTTTTAATTGAAATGCAAACCAGTCCAGAAGACGCACACAAAGCGATTTCCAGTACCCGTGACCTGCTCAAACAAGTTCACCAACAAGGTGTTACCCTAGAGGAAGTAGAAACAGCCAAAGCTAATTTAATCAGTAATTATAATATTTCCTTAGCCAGTCCAGAACAACTCAGTGAAAGAATGGTCATGAATCAGGTTTATGGCTTAAATCAGGTAGAATTGCGCTCATTTATTAGTAAAATAGAGCAGGTTAAATTGAGTCAAGTCAATCAAGCTGCTCGTGAGTTACTTCACTCTGATAAAATTGTTGTTGTGACAGCAGGTCCGCCAATTCTTGCCCATAAAAACATCAATTGAGTATAGTTATGAGTCATTGTCAAAGGTGTAATCTACAACTATCTATTTAGCTATGAGTAAATTTTTGACTGTTATTTTCTCCCTGCTCATGAGTATAGTAATCATGGGTACATCTCCAGCAACAGCAGAGAATCTATGGAATAATCTCTTAAAACAACCTCAGTTAGAAATTACGGTCAGCTTGGGTAATACTGCTAATGAATTAAAATTTGAACCAAATTACTTAGAATTTACCCCTGGTAAACGTTACAACCTGAAATTAAATAATCCTAGCTCCCAAAAACATTATTTTACTGCTAAAGACTTTGCTGATGGAATTTGGACACAAAAAGTCGAAGCGGGTAAGGTAGAAATTAAAGGTAATATTCACGAACTAGAACTTAAACCTGGTGCAGAAGCAGAATGGGTGTTTGTCCCCATAAAATCAGGAAAATATGCTTTACGATGTACTATAGCTGGACACACAGAAGCGGGAATGAAAGGAGAAATTGTGATTAAGTGATCATCTCTTTCTAGAGGCGCGAAAATAAGTTAACGTCAATATAGATATTTTTGGCAATAAATCTCAACAACTTCACACTCAATTAGTAAAGCACCAGTAATTTCTCAATTTAATGATGAACATTTTCACCAGCCTGCTTTCGCAACCAGTCGAGCCAAAACCCGAAAAACAACAACGTCGAGGGATTGAAATTAAATCACCCCGTGAAATCGAAATTATGCGGCAATCAGCTAAGATTGTAGCAACCGTCCTCAAAGAAATTTCTGAGCTAGTGCAGCCGGGAATGACAACTGCTGATTTAGATGCTTATGCTGAAAAACGTATCCGGGAAATGGATGCAACTCCTAGTTTTAAAGGATACCATGGCTTTCCTGCTTCCATCTGTTCCAGTATTAATAATGAGGTTGTCCATGGGATTCCTAGCCCTAAAAAGGTAATTCGGTCTGGAGATGTTTTAAAAGTTGATACAGGAGCTTATTATCAAGGTTTTCACGGTGATTCCTGTATTACTATCGCTGTCGGGAATGTCACAAATGAAGCTGCGAAACTGATTAAAATAGCTGAAGAATCCTTATACAAGGGAATTGAACAGGTAAAAGCTGGTGTACATCTCACGGAGATTGCGGGTGCGATTGAAGATCATGCGAAAGGTCATGGTTTTACAGTAGTAGAACAATTTACTGGTCATGGTGTAGGTAGAAATTTGCACGAAGAGCCAGCGGTTTTCAACTATCGGACTCATGAAATACCGAATGTGAAATTACGCTCAGGGATGACCTTAGCAATTGAACCAATTTTAAATGCTGGTTCTAAAAATACCAGAATTTTAGCTGATAGATGGACAGCGGTAACGGTTGATAATGCTTTATCGGCTCAGTTTGAGCATACGGTGTTAGTGACAGATACTGGTTATGAAATTCTCACTGATAGAGAACAACTTTAAAGGTGATTTTGGTGATTTTGGTGATTTTGGTGATGTAGATGATTAATGGACAACGGATAAAAGACAACCTACTTAATTACATTGTTAATTCCCACCAAGTTTTTTGACCAACCATACCATCTGCTGATAAAGTTCGACGATTTTGAAAGGCTTTAACAGCGGCTTCGGTGATTGGTCCAAAAACGCCATCAACAGGTATTCCATAACCATTAGAAACTAAAAGTTTTTGTAAAACTCTCACAGATATACCTGAGTTACCAAAACTAATCACGGGCATAGGATTATTCTGGGTTGTGGGATATCGTGTTGGTAATTTAATATCTGTTGTTGCTATAATGTCTATGTCACCAGCATCAGCCAAAAGAAGTTGTGCTTCAAAAGAATTGACAGACATTTGTTTTTGTGTAATTTGCTCAAAGATTTTGTTCCGTCGAAAAGAGATGGCTAAGGGATGAGTTGGGGAAGGTTCACTTATTTGTATAAATTCTGGTGGTATAATTTGAGTCGGGGAAATTAACTGGGTTGATTGACTATTTGTTAATGGCACACCATTTTCTAAGTGAAACAGGGTTTGGTTGAATGGAAAATGGGGAATATTTAGTTCTCTTGGATTAAATACACCCATCATCAGCAGTCCGATTTCAGTCATTGTATTTTATAGATATACTTACTCGCCAGGGAAAAGGGAAAAACAAAATATAATTACTGTATAAAACTACTAATATAAAACTACTAATATTTATACGTAATTTAAAGTTAAAGAAAATTACTACTATGAAATAGTCAAAAATAATGTTGTGTATGGAGTTTTTCTAGCCATTGAGGAGAATTGATGTATCACAAGCATGAAGATTTAAATTACAAGTAAATATCCTCAAGAAGTTGATATCAAAAGGACGATCTGATTTGAGACTATAAGAAGACTATAAGAATTATTAATTTTAGTCATCTATCTTAAGGGAGTTCAAATTATTAAAAAAATATTTATGGCAGATTGCAATGTGTTTGAGTATAAAAAAATTCCCAATCTATTTAGATTAGATTGGGAATCTCAGATTGTCAAGATTTGACTAGGGTAATAGTTTAACCAATACTATTGGCAACTGGATGAAAGTAAAAGGCAAAACCTAATACAGTATAAGCTGCTAGAAGTAAAGTCCCTTCTAACCAATTAGATTTACCATCAGAACTAATACTATTAGCAATTAAAACTGAGACAGCAACGGCTACTAATTCAAATGGGTTAAAATCTAAATCCATGGGTTGACCAATTATCCAACCAGCAATGACTAAAACTGGGGCCACAAATAGGGCAATTTGCATACTTGAACCCACAGCGACAGACATAGAAAGATCCATTTTATTTTTCATGGCTACGGTGACAGCGGTAGCGTGTTCAGCAGCGTTACCGATAATGGGGACTAAAATCACCCCAGTAAATAGTGCGCTTAAACCTAGTTTAGATGTAGCAACTTCTAGGGAACTCACTAATAATTCTGACTCAAAGGCAACTAACAAGGTACAGGCTAAAAGTACACCAGTCCACAACCAAATATTTGGTTTTTCATGGGCAACCTCTTCTTCTCCTTCTATTCCTTCTACGTCCACTACACCAACTTCATACAAATACGCATGAGTTTTCATAGAAAATAGTAGTGTTAAGCCGTAAACTAGAATTAAGACTATAGCCACCGCTAGAGAGAGATTCTGTACCGTTTTTTCGCTAATACCTGCCGAGGTATAGTTCATTGCAGTTGGTAGTAAAATGGCAATTACCGCCAAGTTCATGGAGGAAGCATTTACCCGCGCTACAACTGACTCAAATGTTTGTTCTTTGTAACGAATACCGCCTAATAACATGGATAAACCCATGACGAGGAGTAAATTACCGATAATTGATCCAGTAATACTGGCCTTGACAACATCAATTAGTCCTGCATTCAGGGCAACTAAGGCAATAATTAATTCTGTAGCATTACCAAAAGTCGCGTTTAAAAATCCGCCCAGAATTGGACCGACTACCACAGCTATTTCTTCGGTCGCTGTACCCATCCAAGCGGCTAGTGGTAGTATAGCTAATGCAGCAGTGATGAAGATTATTAAGTCTCCCCATTCTAAAAAGTGGGCTGCTAGAGATACGGGTATAAACAGCAGCAGTACGGTGAAAATAATGTTCTTGATTGACATTTTTACCTTAATTTCAGGGTATCTGTGCCAGATCCCCTGAAATATCATCTACATTTGCACACCTATCATATCTGCCAGAACTGGTAATTGGTAATTGGTAATTGGTAATTGGTAATTGGTAATTGGTAATTGGTAATTGGTAATGGGTAATGGGTAATGGGTAATTGGCTTCATCTATAGTTGTATTCTTGTTTAGAAAAGATTGTGATAAGATTTAGTTTTGTTTCTTATGTTTTATTTATAACTGATTTTGTGAGACAACAATTGTAGAAAGGTAGACATAGCAAGAATCTTCTTCAAAATTGCACATTTATTTGGGTAACAATATATGACTTCAGCAGCGGAAATACCAAGTAGTTCTGTCTCGATCTTACCATTAGATAAACGGGCTAAATACAGTCCTGAACATGATCCCCTGAAAATTGCTCAAGGTGTTTATGTTACGGTTCATGGTCATTTTTATCAACCCCCTAGAGAAAATCCTTATCTGGATGCGATTGAACGTCAACCCAGCGCCACGCCTTTTCATGACTGGAATGAGCGCATTCATTGGGAATGCTATCGTCCTAATGCCTTTGCAAGGGTATTAAATGACCGTGGAGAAGTTGTGGGGATTGTGAATAATTATGAGTACATGAGCTTTAATATTGGTCCAACGCTGATGTCTTGGTTAGAACGCTATGATGTGGAGGTTTATCAGCGGATTTTGGAGGCTGATGCTAAAAGTTGCCAACGGTTAAATGGTCATGGCAATGCGATCGCTCAAGTATATAATCATATTATCCTACCCTTAGCCAACGAAAGAGATAAATACACACAAATTCGCTGGGGTAAAGAAGATTTCCGTTCGCGCTTTGGCCGTGATCCCGAAGGGATGTGGTTAGCAGAAACAGCCGTAGATTATGCCACCCTACAGGCATTGGTAGCGGAAAAGATTAAATTTATCATTTTAGCACCTTCTCAAGCCCAACGTTGTCGTCCTTTCCCGACAGAGGATGATCCCCATAGTCAATGGCATGAGGTAGGGGGTAATCAGATTGATCCCACTCGTCCCTATCGTTGTTATTTGGATAGTCGGGAAACTGGAAAAAAATCACAGGCCTATATTGATATCTTTTTCTATGATGGTCCGATTTCCCGGGATATGGGTTTTAGTGATGTTGTCTATAATTCCCATCATTTTGCTGGCCGGGTGGGGGCGGCTATTCGTGGGGATCATCGTCGGTCCCAGTTAATTTCTGTAGCCACGGACGGGGAAACTTTTGGACACCACAAAAAAGGCACGGAGAAGACTCTGGCCTATGCCTTTATTGGTGAGTTTCCTGATCATGGTTGGACTGTCACCAACTACGCCCATTATTTGAGTTTAAATCCTCCTAGTTGGGAAGTGCAATTAAAGCCCGTCACAGCCTGGAGTTGCGCTCATGGTGTGGATAGATGGCAAGATGATTGTGGTTGTGGTGGGGAAGGGGGTGTGTGGCATCAAAAATGGCGGCGGCCACTACGAAATGCGTTAAATTGGTTACGGGATCAGTTAACTGATGTTTATGAAAAACATGGTGGTATGTTATTCCGTAATCCTTGGCAAGCAAGGGACGAATATATTCACGTCATGTCTGATCGTTCTCATACTAATGTTAGCCATTTTTTATCTCGTCATCAAACTCATAAACTAGACGCTGGTGAACAGGTAGAGGCTTTACGCTTGTTAGAAATGCAGCGTCATTCTTTACTAATGTTCACTAGTTGCGGCTGGTTTTTTGAAGAAATTTCCCGCCCAGAGGGAACACAGATTTTGCGTTATGCCGCCCGTGCTTTAGAATTAGCAGGAGATGTATCAGGTGTACAATTGGAAAAGGGTTTTCTCAAACGCCTGATGTTAGCTCCTAGTAATGTGGAAGAGTTTAAACATGGAGCAGATATATATCATAAATTGGTATTAACTGCTCAAATTGGATTTAAACAAGTCGCCGCCCATTATGCTATTACTTCCTTATTTAATCATCGCAAAAATACTGTTTCTGGACAGGACACAGATAAACAATCCCATGGTAATTATCAGCGAGTCTATTGCTATACTGCCCATGAGTTAGATTACTATAAGCAGCGTATTGGTCCGTTAACTATGGTAGTAGGACATTTGCAGCTAGTGTCAGATATTACTTGGGAAAGTGAAAATTTAATATTTGCTGTACTGCATTTGGGGGGTTGGGATTTTCACTGCTGCATTCAACAGTTTACTGGCAGACGTAACTATGGTGAAATTAAAGAAAAGCTGTTTACAGCCTTACAGCAAGCTAGTGTAGCTCATGTTATTTTGGTAATGACTCAAGTATTTGGGGGTGAAGCTTTTAGTTTACAGACTCTATTTGCTGAAGAACGTCATCGGATTATGCGGTTGTTAAGTCAGGAAACATTGGCGCGGTTAGACCAATTATATACTCAAGCTTATCGTGATAATTACGGTGTTATCATGGCTTTTCATCGAGATGGATTAGAAGTACCACGGGAATTACAAGTAGCAGCGGAAATTGCTTTAGGACATCGTTGTTTGATAACATTGCGATCGCTACAGCAAGCGCAGCTATCGCTACAGCAAGCGCAGCTATCGCTAGAACAAGATATTAATGAAGCACAATTAAACTGGAATCTCATGGTAGAATTGGAGGCGATTTCTCATGAAGCTGAACATCTTCGTTGTCAATTAAATATTCCCGAAGGCAATCAAATCCTAGAACAATTAATAGTTAAGTTATTGTGGCAATTATTGTATGATGCCAATAGCAATTTGGATACAGATATCCAACGGTTAGAACGGTTGATTGATATTGGTTATAAGCTGCATATTGGCATTAATTTAAACCATTCCCAAGAACTATATTGGAGTTGTTTACACAGTCAAATATTGCCACGAATTGCCAATATTAACAGTGAAGCAGAAACCATACAATGTCGTCAATTGCTCAAATTAGGACAAAAACTAGCGGTTGATGTTAGTCCATTTTTGGATAAATTATAGCAGTTCCCATGCTCCTAAGGTACAAAGTTTTTTAGTTTTAGGGAACAGGGAACAGGGAACAGGGAAGAGGGAACAGGGAACAGGGAACAGGGAACAGGGAACAGGGGACTCTTAACTGGGAACAGGCAACAGGGAACAGGTTACAGGTTACAGGGAACGATGAACCCTTCTAGAAATTTTGTAAGTTTTAGGGTGCTTTACTACTGCATAAATCTTGCAAATAAACAGATTGTTGATATCTGACGCTCCCTACCAGTGTGCTTTCTGTTGCCTCTTGCTTTTTGCTTTGCTATAATTCTGCGATTTATGATGTTAATTAAAAACCGTTATCGTTTGCTCAAACAGATTGCTAAGGGGGAATTTTATCAAACATTTCTTGCAGTAGATGAAAATCAATTTCCTCCCCTTGCTTGTATTGTTCAAAAATTGTCATCTCCAGGGCAAACAATTGAAGATTTTGAATATCAAGTACAGCAATTAACAGAATTAGGTAAACATCCTCAAATTCCCAAATTAATCACCCATTTTACAGAAGACAAATATGATTATTTAATTCAGGAATTTATCGAAGGTGATAATTTAGCTACTGTGTTAGAAAAGCAAGGTATTTTTCATGAAAATCAGATTTGGCAAGTTTTAAAAAGTTTATTACCCGTTCTCAGTTTTATTCATAATCATCAAATTATTCACCGCAATATTAACCCAGACAATATTATTTGCCCGACTGTTAACCAAAATCAAAATTTATTAGAAAATCTATTTTTAACGGATTTTACAGTCGTTAAATTCGTCAATAGAAATCAATCAAAAGATGATATAGTTGGGAGTCCAGAATATATTTCTCCAGAACAAATACAAGGTAAAGCCGTTTTCGCAAGTGACTTATATAGTTTAGGTGTAACTTGTATTTATTTACTAACTCACATACCACCATTTGAATTATTTAATATAACTCATCATAGCTGGATATGGCGGGATTATTTAACTAATCAAATTAGTGAACATTTAGCGCAAACCCTGGATAAACTGGTAAAACACAATTTACAAGAACGCTGGAAATCGGCAAATGAACTTATTTACAATTTGGGAATTAAAGCTAATTATTTACGTTTATCATCTCATATTTCCCAGGATGATTGGCAACTTTATCATACAATCACAAATCAAATTCATAGTCCTATTAATACCATAGCATTAAACCCTGATAGTCAAATTTTAGCAAGTGGTGAGGATGATAAAAGTATTAAATTATGGGATTTAAAAACTCAACAATTAATAGCTAACTCCAAAGGACATACCCAAGCCATAACAACAGTTAAATTTAATCCCAATGGGACAATTTTAGCCACTGCTAGTGATGATAAAACTATCAAATTATGGGACATAAAAACATTAACAACAATTCAGACCTTAAGTGGACATTCCCACGCTGTCAAGTCTCTAGCATTTCATCCCCATGGGCTTTTAGCCAGTGGAAGTTGGGATAAAACCATTAAAATATGGGATATAAATACAGGTTTAGAACTTCACACTTTAACTGGACATAAATTACAAGTAAATGCTGTTGCTTTTAGTCCTCAAAGGGAACTTTTAGCTAGTGCTAGTCATGACAAAACAGTTCGTATTTGGCAACTACAAAACGGAAAATATAACTTATTAACAACTCTTTTAGGTCATACTTGGGCAGTTTTGACAGTTGCATTTAGTCCCACCAATCAGAATTTATTGGCAACTGGTAGCGGTGATAATACAATTAAATTATGGGATGTTAACACTGGTGAAGTAATTAACACACTTTCCGGTCATTCCTGGTCAGTAGTAGCTGTAGCCTTTAGTACAGATGGGGAAAAGCTAATTAGTGGCAGTTGGGATAAAACAGTGAAAATTTGGCAAATCAGCACAAAATCAGAAATTACCAGCCTTGTAGGTCATACAGACTCAGTATCTAGCCTTGCTATTAGCGATGATACAGAATTAATTGTCAGTGGTAGTAAAGACAATACAATCAAATTATGGCGTAGATGATAATTGACAATAATTAATTATCGTCAATTATCAATTATCAGTTGAAAATAATCAGGCGCTACCAGTGAAGGCAACTTCTGGAAATTTTAATTGCGCTTCTGCCATTGGGCGTTTTCTGCCTTCTTCTTGCCAGTAGTTAATTACTTCTGTGGCTTTATTGAGCAACTCCACGCGGTCAACATCTGTAATCCAATGTTTGGATTCTAACTCTTTTTTTAGTTCTTCCCAGGCATCATTTCTGGGCCAGAAAAAGTATTTGGTTAGGGGACTAGAACCTTTACCAACCACTTGGTCAACTGCAAGGGCGACGTTTTCGTCTAACCAGAGAATTTTTAAAATGAACTTGGTCAATTACACCTCCGGGGAATATCCGGGTTTTTTGCTTGGGTTTGCGACCCCTTATTCTAACTCAATCTTTGACTAATTGACCAATAAATATTGGTAAAATCTGATTTTTTTAGTTATTTTCTTGTTTTCCCTCCATAACAGATGTTTCTGACCTCTACTATAAATGTATGTATAGTTGCGTGCTAAAAACTATTTTAATTATTGTATTTGTACTTTATTAGATTTAATTTATAATTAATTTGCTTAACTGAGTTTTTTAAAGCTTATCATTCAAATTCCCCATTCTCTTCAAAAAATTAGGTTTGCTGATACTATTTATCACTCAGTTTTTGTCAGTGAAGTAATTAATTATTTCTTGGTAGTGAAAATGGTAGTAAACATCATCAACATTCCCCCTACTAAAATCATGATTGCTAATCCCCCGGTGACTAAATCTAAAGTATTGTTATCTATGGTCATATTATTCATACTCCTCTAAATTGTATATTATAAATATATAATACACAAATAATAATACACAGCTACAAATTAATAATGCAGATGTTAATCAAAAAGCGGCCAGTTTTTTACAAAAATGTCCTGGTCTGCGGTTGGGAAAAGATAAGTTATGATTTATTAGCATAAGTGACTCATCTTGCACACAAAGAAAATCCATCTGCGTGGGTTTTAAGACACTGTGAACACACAATAAAGTATATTTTCCAGGAATACTACTATGTATCAAACAGATCCACCTCCTTCACCCCAAGAAGTGTTACCCACGATGTATGATCTCAAAAGTGAAGATCCAGAGGAGAAAGGTTTGCCTGATCAATTTCATTTATTACAGTTGGCGTTAAAAATTGTCGTTATGACAAGGGAACAGGGAACAGGGAACAGGGAACAGGGAACAGGGAACAGGGAACAGGGAACAGGGAAGAGGCTTCGCCGTGAGCGTCAGCCGAACGGTTTTCGGCAACTTTACTTTTCGTTACTTATGTCGGTTTTTTTCCGTTCACCTACTTAATATTATAATTATATAATAATTTATCTGATAGCGTAGCATGACACAAGCCCAGGGTGTCCGGTTACTGAGCGACTTGTATTGAGCTAGTCGAAGTATAGGATTTAGGGATTTACAGGATGTTTTATGAGATAATAGAAATTAACCAACTTTAATAAATATCAAAGTGTGAAAAAATGAACTTACAAAAATTACAACCTAGAGCAGCATTAAATAAAGCATTTCTGAAAATTAACCCCTTTAGAAATGATGTTGAAAATTTTAAAAATCATCTGCAAAATCTACTTAACAAAATCAATGAATCGGAATCTGAGGAATTTCATAAAAATCTCATTGTGGATTTTTTCAAGAATACTTTTTATAGTGCAAATCATTTTATTAATACTAAGGGACGCAATGATCTAGTTATTTATAATGGTAAAGATGCTAAAACTAGTGTAGGGGTGATTTTAGAATTTAAAAAGCCAAATAATAAAAGTGAAATGTTGAAAGTTGATCATCTCAATACTAAAGCATTTCAGGAATTAGTTTTATATTTCTTGCGAGAACGTTTAACAGGGAAAAATTTAGAAATTAAATATTTAATCGCTACTAATATTTACGAATGGTTTATTTTCGATGCTCAGACCTTTGAAAACTTATTTATTGGTAATAAATCCCTGGTTAAACAATTTACTGATTTTGAAGCAGGGAGATTAACCAGCAAAAAAACTGAATTTTTCTATAAAGAAATTGCTCAACCTGCGATTACTGAAATTACCGATAAAATTACCTTTACCCATTTTGATATTCGAGAATATCAGGAATATTTAAACCCTGGTAAACATCCAGATGAACATAAGTTAATTTCCCTATTTAAACTATTTTCTCCAGAACATTTATTAAAATTACCTTTTACCAATGATAGTAATACTCTTGATAAAGGTTTTTACAGTGAATTATTACATATTATCGGTTTGGTAGAAACTAAAGAAGGTGGTAAAAAACTGATTCAACGCAAAAAACAACATGATAGAAATATTGGTTCTTTGATAGAAAATGCTATTTCCCAAATTGATAGTTTAGATAAAATTTCTCGTTTAGAAAAACCCGAACTATTTGGAGAAACATATCAACAACAACTTTTTAATCTAGGTTTAGAATTAGCAATTACTTGGATGAATAGAATCCTGTTTTTAAAATTATTAGAAGCTCAATTAATTAGATATCATAAAAATGACCTGTCTTGGGGATTCTTGAATTTACAAAAAGTTGCAAATTATGATGATCTCAATAGTCTATTTTTTAGTGTTTTAGCGCGTAAACCACAGGAAAGAAGTCAGAATTTACAACAAAAATTACAAGAAAGATTTGCTCATGTTCCTTATTTGAATAGTTCTTTGTTTGAACCGACAGACATTGAACAAGAAACTATTTGTATTAGCAATTTGAGAAATGAAAAATTGCCCATTTTCCCTGGTACGATCTTAAAAGACAATAATGGTAAAAAACTGACCGGAGAAATTAATACCTTAGAATATCTGTTTGCTTTTCTCAATGCTTACAATTTTAGTAGTGACATTGGGGAAGAAATTCAGGAAGAAAATAAAAGGTTAATTAATGCTTCTGTATTGGGTTTAATTTTTGAGAAAATTAATGGTTATAAAGATGGTTCTTTCTTTACTCCCGGTTTTATTACTATGTATATGTGTCGGGAAACCATTAGAAGAGCGGTTATCCAAAAGTTTAATGATGTTAAGGGTTGGAATTGTGAAACTATTGATGATTTATATGATCAAATCGAGGATAAAAAAGCAGCTAATGATATTATTAACAATTTGAAAATATGTGATCCTGCTGTGGGTTCAGGACATTTTTTAGTCTCTGCTTTAAATGAAATTATTGCGATTAAAAGTGAGTTAAAAATTTTACTGGATAGACAAGGTAAGAGATTAAAGGAATATAGTTTTGAGGTTGCTAATGATGAGTTAATTGTCACTGATGAAGATGGTTTATTATTTGAGTATAACCCGAAAAATCAGGAAAGTCAACGAGTACAAGAAACTCTATTTCATGAGAAACAAACGATTATTGAAAATTGTTTATTTGGTGTGGATATTAACCCCAACTCTGTAAAAATCTGTCGGTTGCGTTTATGGATTGAACTTTTGAAAAATGCTTATTATAAGACCTCTCCCCTAACCCCTCTCTTAGGAGGAGAGGGGAATATGAGAGAATTGGAGACTTTACCGAATATTGATATTAATATCAAATGTGGTAATTCTTTAATTAGTCGGTTTTCCTTAGATGGTAATTTGCAAGTTGCTTTAAGTAAGCAGAAATACACTATAGAAGATTATAAAAATGCTGTCAAAACTTACCGCAATGCTGAAAATAAGCAGCAGAAGCGGAAAATGGAGAGATTAATTCAGGAAATTAAGGGTAATTTTAAGACTAGTTTAGGACTAAGTGATCCTAATAAAACTAAGTTAAGAAAGTTAGAGGGTGAGGTTGAGAATTTGGAGGATCAAATTTTTCTGATTCCAGAAACTAAAGCTGAGAAAACTAAGCGGGAGAAAAAAATTGCTAAGTTAAATAATGAGATTGATAAGTTACGGGTTGAGATTGAGGATATAGAAAATGGTAAAATCTATGAAAATGCTTTGGAATGGCGTTTTGAGTTTCCTGAAGTATTAAATGATGACGGTATTTTTCTTGGTTTTGATGTGGTTATTGGTAATCCTCCTTATGGTGCAACTCTTTCTGATGTAGATAAAGAATTTATGAAGGCTGAATATTCAGATTACCACACCAGATGGACTGATACCTTTAATTATTTTATAGGTAAGAATTTACTAATTGCAAAAGATAAGTCATATAATTGTTTAATTATACCAAATAATTTTTTATTCCAGAATGAGTATGAAAAATCTCGAAGAAAATTATTAGAAATATCATCAATTGATTTAACAATAAATTTAGGTGATAATGTTTTTGATGATGCAGAAGTGCCTACTGCTATTTTGTTGTTTAAAAAAGAAGTCAATGCTAATTATTTTGTTGAATATGCAGATTTAAGGTCATTGGATAAATCACACTTTTTGTTTCATACAACTAAATTTTCTAAATATTCAAAGATGGATATATTAAATACACCATCTTCAGTATTTGGAGTTAGTAAACTACTAGCATTTATTAATGCTAGAAATTCGATTAATATAAAATTAATTAATGATATTTCTCTTGAAGTTGCAAATGGTATTCAACCTACAGGAGATAAGATTTTTAGGATTCATTCTTCTGAAGCAAATGAACTTAAACTAGAAGAATCTATATTAAAAAATGTATTAGTAGGAGGAGATTTTAATAAATATATAGTTTATAGAAGTGAATTTAAGGTCATATATACTACAAAATCAATTAATATTAATGACTATCCTAATATTTTATTGTATTTAGAAAAATATAGAGAGAAACTAGAAACTAAACGTGAAACAAAGAAAGGGATTTTGCCTTGGTGGTGTCTTCATTGGCCACGATACAAGGAATTATTTGAAGAAGATAAGATTATAATTAGACAAACCGCAGATCGCATAATTGCTACTATTGATAATGATTCATACTATGCTATGAATAATGTAATTATTTTAAAAATACAGAAAGAATTTCAAATAGATTTCGATTACAAATATATTCTTGCTATTCTCAATTCAAAGTTGATTAATTATATCTATAAGCAGTTAACTCAAGAAGAGAGTAGAACTTTTGCTGAAGTTAAACCAATCAATATTAGAAAGTTGCCCATTATAGTTACTGATTTACATCAAAGACATATATTAATGAACATCGTTACTAAAATTCTCAACGCTAAAAAATCAGATCCCAATGCAGATACAACCGCATTAGAAACAGAAATTGATCAAATGGTTTATCAACTATATAATTTAACAGCAGAGGAAATTGAAATTATCGAAAGTTCTCAATAATATCGCTTTATCCATATCCCCAACTTCTGATATTAATTAGTTTTCGTAGCTTGGGTTAAGCGACAGCGCAACCCAACAAATGCAGGACTTACGCAAAATACCTCGAAAGTAGGGGTAATTCATGAATTACCCCTAGGAAAGAATCAGGTTTTTGATTACTTCGTGCGTGAGTCCTAAAATGTTTAAAAATCTTGGTTTTCCTAACGTCAACCCACCCAATATCTGATTCAGACAATTATAATTTATTGACAGAATAAAAAATAAATTCGGGATATTATCCTTCTCAAAACTATTTGTATTAGTTTGCATCCTGTAAATCCTTAAATCCTGGATATCCTGATTCTGACAATAATCTTGCTAAAATTGCAGATACTGATTTAATAACTTGGTTAAATCAACAAGATCATCCATAATAGTTTTCCTAGGTTGGGTTAAGCAACAGCGCAACCCAACAAACGCTTAAAAATCTTGGTTTTCCTAACGTCAACCCACCCAATATCTGATTCAGACAATTATAATTTATTGACAGAATAAAAAAGAAATTCGGGATATTATCCTTCTCAAAACTATTTGTATTAGTTTACATCCTGTAAATCCTTAAATCCTGGATATCCTGATTCTGACAATAATCTTGCTAAAATTGCAGATACTGATTTAATAACTTGGTTAAATCAACAAGATCATCCATAATAGTTTTCCTAGGTTGGGTTAAGCAACAGCGCAACCCAACAAACGCTTAAAAATCTTGGTTTTCCTAACGTCAACCCACCCAATATCTCATTCAGACAATTATAATTTATTGACAGAATAAAAAAGAAATTCGGGATATTATCCTTCTCAAAACTATTTGTATTAGTTTACATCCTGTAAATCCTTAAATCCTGGATATCCTGATTCTGACAATAATCTTGCTAAAATTGCAGATACTGATTTAATAACTTGGTTAAATCAACAAGATCATCCATAATAGTTTTCCTAGGTTGGGTTAAGCAACAGCGCAACCCAACAAACGCTTGAAAATCTTGGTTTTCCTAACGTCAACCCACCCAATATCTCATTCAGACAATTATAATTTATTGACAGAATAAAAAAGAAATTCGGGATATTATCCTTCTCAAAACTATTTGTATTAGTTTACATCCTGTAAATCCTTAAATCCTGGATATCCTGATTCTGACAATAATCTTGCTAAAATTGCAGA
Organism: Dolichospermum sp. FACHB-1250; assembly: GCF_014696335.1. Classification (NCBI taxonomy): domain Bacteria; kingdom Bacillati; phylum Cyanobacteriota; class Cyanophyceae; order Nostocales; family Aphanizomenonaceae; genus Dolichospermum; species Dolichospermum sp. FACHB-1250. Next base: position 28 of record NZ_JACJPZ010000009.1, on the reverse strand, counting down.
TACTGATTTAATAACTTGGTTAAATCAA